>JAZUIS010000028.1:0-19882 GCA_045642345.1 Lachnospiraceae bacterium | reverse complement strand
GAGTTAGTATGTTCCTCACATCCAGCTTCCTTCAGATTCCACCTCACGATGGACACCCTTGCCTTCGGCTATATCCTTCCCACTACCGGGCGGATTCGGGACTTTAACCCGTTAGAAACGTGCGCCGCTAGGCGCACAAACAAAAACAGCGGCATTTTTCCATGAAATGCCGCCGCTTAAACAACCATATTAAAGCAAAATCAAATTATCTATTCACTTATAGTTGCTACCTTTATTAAATTGGTATTTCCGGATAGGCCGTTAACCATACCGCCCGTGATAACCACATTATCACCGGAAGTTAAGTTAAACACTTCTTTGGCCGTCTTCTGAGCAAAGTAGAACAAAACATCCGTTGAATCAAAGGTTTCGCAAAGAACAGGAGTTACGCCCCAGCTAAGAGCCAGCCTTCTGTAACTGCGTTCATTCGTGGTAATTCCTACAATATCAACCGGACATCTGAACCTTGAAACCATTCTTACCGTAATGCCCGACATAGAACACACGGCTATCGCTTTAGCCTTAACATCAATAGCCATACCGCATACGGCATGGGATATGCAGTCCACATTGTTCTTCATCTCAAACTGATATGTGTGGAAACGCTTATCATAATGAATTTCCGATTCGGTAGCTTCGGCAATTGACGCCATCATAGAAACCGCTGCCTCAGGATATTTACCTGCTGCCGTTTCTCCCGATAACATTACCGCACTTGTACCGTCATAAACCGCATTGGCTACATCCGAAACCTCAGCTCTCGTAGGACGAGGTGAGGTTATCATGGATTCAAGCATTTCCGTTGCAGTAATAACTCTTTTGCCAAGAAGTCTACACTTTGTAATTAAGCTCTTCTGCACTGCAGGAAGCTTCTCAGGTGCAATTTCAACACCCATATCGCCACGACCTATCATAATGCCCGAACATAATTCGCAGATTTCCTCAATATTATCAATACCGGGTTGATTCTCAATTTTGGCAATAAGTTCGATATCCGGATCCCCGTTCTCCTTAAGGAACTTATGCACGTCCTGAAGATCTTCTTTCCTTGACACAAATGAACATGCCAGGAAATCCACATCCTGCTTGATTCCAAAAAGTATATCCTCTTTATCCTGTTCGGACAGGAATGTTGTGCTCATTATCTTCCCCGGGAAATTCATACTCTTTCTGTCAGACAAATCTCCTTCGGTTAAAGTTTCGCAAATAACGTCTTTACCGTCTATGGACTTAACCATAAAATCCATCAATCCGTTACAAACCAAAATATGGTCTCCCGGATTAACATCATTCTCAAGACCTTCGAAATTGACAGAAACTCTGTTTTTATCCCCTTGAAGATTAGTCGATGTAAAAACAAACTGATCTCCTTCTTTAAGGTGAATTTTGCCGTCCTTAAAGGTCTTTATCCTAAACTCCGGTCCTTTTGTATCCAAAAGAATAGCAATCGGTGTATTAAGTTTTTTGCTGACCGCACGAATATTTTTAATTCTTTCGGCATGTTCTTCGTGGGTTCCGTGGGAAAAATTCAATCTGGCAACATTCATTCCTGCCAGGCACAATTTTTCAAGCATTTCGGGACTTTCACTTGCAGGCCCTATGGTACATACAATTTTAGTTTTTCTCATCGACAATAACCTCTTTCTTTAGTGTCCTACCTTAATAACCCAGATTAATCCGGCCAAGGCAATCACGCACATAATAATAAAAAATATTGTCATTCAAAATCTCCTTAATCGTACATAGCTGCGCCGTATCTGATCTTTCGATACAGTTTCTTAATAATCGTAGCAAAAAGTGCAACTATAATATAAAGAGATGATGAAACTCCAATAACTACTTCCAACGCGAAAATGATATAAATTAAAATATTATTCATGATTATTTTCTCCTAAAATATTAAATTAGACACACAAAATACACCGAATATAACATTCGGCTGCAATATTAAGGAAAAAATATCATTTTAATCCGTCGGATAAATGAATAAACGTAACTGTCTTAGACGATTTTAAGACAATCAAAGATGCTCTTACCGTGTATCTGTTATATAAGCATAACAAGCACAGTAACGCTGATATAAATAATATGAATCTAAGAAACACACCTGATTTATGATGGTTTTTACCACGTAAATCAATTCTGTTTTCGATTTCCGGATTCTTAAACTGCTTAAGGCTCTTGGATTCCGTTGCACTGACCAACGTGCCCTGTTCACCCTGCAATAACGAAACTTCCCCTGTCGAAAGTGTATCAGCCTTGCTCTCAAAAGCCCTGGCTAACGACGATTGATAATCGGCACCTGCTGCTATAAGTGCAATTACCATCAAAGAGAATATGAAATTCCTTATCAACTTCTTATTTTTCATACCAAGTGATGGTAACACAAGTCTATCTTTCTAACAAGAGTCAATTCTTAATATACATTGAAATTTCCGTCATTTTTGGGTATTATAAGAAACATGTGGATTGCAAATAATTGGAAAGATTACGAAGTAATCGATACCTCCGGCGGTGAAAAATTGGAACGCTGGGGAAATTACATATTATTAAGGCCCGACCCTCAGGTTATTTGGGATACTCCCAAGGAAGTGCCGGAATGGAATAAACTAAACGGTCATTATCACAGAAGCTCCAAAGGCGGCGGCGAATGGGAATTTCGCAATCTTCCCGAAGAGTGGCAGATAGGATACCGTGATCTTAAGTTTAATCTTAAGCCTTTTAGTTTCAAGCATACCGGATTGTTTCCTGAACAGGCCGTTAACTGGGACTGGTTTAGTAAGATTATTACCGATGCCAAAGCTACCGGCAAATACTCAAAAGAGCGCCCTCTTAAAGTGCTTAACCTGTTTGCATATACAGGCGGAGCCACTGTAAGTGCCGCAAAAGCCGGTGCCCATGTTACTCACGTTGATGCGTCAAAAGGTATGGTTGGCTGGGCTAAGGAAAATGCAGTCGTTTCCGGCTTGGAAAATGCTCCAATCAGATGGCTTGTTGATGATTGTGTTAAGTTTGTCGAGCGGGAAATCAGGCGTGGCAACAAGTATGACGGAATCATTATGGATCCTCCTTCATACGGTCGCGGCCCCAAAGGCGAAATCTGGAAAATCGAAGAAAGCATATATCCATTCGTTGAATTGTGTACTAATATTCTCGCGGATGATGCGCTTTTCTTCTTAATTAATTCATATACAACAGGTCTGCAGCCTGCAGTCCTTAGCTATATGCTAAATACACTGATTACGAAAAAATTCGGTGGCCATGTGGAAGCCGATGAGATTGGGCTTCCGGTAAGTTCAAACGGTCTTGTGCTTCCTTGCGGAGCTTCCGGTCGGTGGACAAGGGACGCATAGAATAAACAGAACACTAAGATAAATTATATGAGGTGAAATTATGAAAAAAGTTATTTTAACAGGCGACAGACCAACAGGAAAATTACACGTTGGACATTATGTCGGTTCATTAAGAAGAAGAGTCGAACTCCAAAACTCAGGTGAGTTCGATGATATCTTTATTATGATAGCAGATGCTCAGGCACTTACAGACAATGCCGAGAATCCCGAAAAAGTCAGACAGAATATTATCGAGGTTGCTCTTGATTACCTTTCTGCCGGACTGGATCCTAATAAGTCAACAATACTCATTCAGTCACAGATTCCCGAACTTACGGAACTGTCATTCTACTATATGAATCTTGTTACGGTATCAAGACTTCAGCGTAATCCTACCGTTAAGTCCGAGATTCAGATGCGTAATTTCGAAGCCAGCATTCCTGTAGGATTCTTCACATATCCTATTTCACAGGCCGCTGATATTACTGCATTTAAGGCAACTACAGTTCCCGTCGGCGAAGACCAGATGCCTATGCTTGAGCAGACTAAGGAAATCGTACATAAATTTAATTCGGTATACGGTGAAACTCTTGTGGAGCCTAAGATTCTTCTTCCGGAAAATCAGGCTTGCCTGCGTCTTCCCGGTACTGACGGAATGGCAAAGATGTCCAAGTCTTTAGGCAACTGTATATATTTGTCCGATCCTGAAGAGGTCGTTAAGAAGAAGGTTATGTCTATGTATACCGACCCGACTCACCTTCAGGTTTCAGACCCGGGTCACGTTGATGGCAATCCTGTATTTATTTATCTTGATGCTTTCTCCAAGGACGAAATGTTCGCAGAATACTGCCCTGACTATACATGCCTTCAGGAAATGAAAGACCACTACACAAGAGGCGGTCTTGGTGATGTTAAGGTTAAGAAGTTCCTTAACTGTGTACTTCAGGAAACACTTGCTCCTATCCGTGAGCGCCGCGCCGAATGGGAAAAAGATATACCTGCAGTATATGAAATCCTTAAGAAGGGTTCCGAAGAAGCAGAAAAAGTCGCAGCCCAGACCCTTAGCGAAGTTAAGGATGCAATGAAGATTAACTACTTCGAGGACAAAGCACTTATTACAGAGCAAGCCGACAGATTCGCAGCTAAATAATTATTGCTGTAACAATATAGGACTATTAATCTATGCAGGCAATCACCATCAGTAAAACAAAGAACTTCATGTCAAAGCTTCTTATAGGTGATGTATTTGACGAGTTTCTTCTTGAAGAAGCCTCTGTTAAAACATACAACACCTTTAATATTGACGGCCGAATTGTCCCTGAATTCTATGATGACTACGAATTCGGATATGAATTTTCTACCTGGAAAGATATGAAATCAATCTGTTTTGAACTGATAAAAGGAAAACAGACTCCCGTTTCTTTCCATTTCATACTTCAGTTAAAACCCGAAGAAATCAATAAAATAATGCTTAAGGCAGGTTCTGCCTTAAGCACTGATGAAATTAAAAGTTTTACTTTGAATATTAAATTTAGCAATAACGAGATAACCGTTATAAGCGCCACATCCATGAATTCATTTATCATGGACAAAACTCCCGATAAAGTCTGGGATGAATATGTTACCGATTTCATTAACCGTGTAGACGAGTAATACTAGTCGCTGCCAACCGTCTTACCGAATATTAGCTATTTAATCTTATAATCTTCCCAAAATTTGAACTATCTTTGTCTTAACTTCTTCAAAAGCCACATCTCTTACTAAACTGTTAAGCTGTTTAACAAGAGTAGATGTTTCCTCATCCGGCATCATAAATCCGCTTATCTTAAGCATGGCATCATCTACTTCATCCACATCGAATTCATTCGCCGCATTAAGCATTCTTGATAATTCTGACTTAATTTTTTCTACGTTAACGCTCTCTTTAACGGGTTCATCATCATCAAAGAAACTTAAGGTTTCTTTGTAAGCACGATACATCTCAAGCAATGTCGGTGTTTTTGCCTTTATCAAATCAACATTATCAGATTTTCCTGCCATCTCCATTTCAAAAGACAATTCCGAAAGAGGTGTTGCGCCAAGCATTCTGGCCGTACTCTTAAGCGCATGAACCTCAATCGTATAATCATGAATGTTACCTTCATCCAAAAGTCTTTGAATTTTATTTGCCTTGTCATCAATCAAAGTGTAGAAGTCTTTAAGCACTTCATTGTACAACTCTTCCGTACCGCAATATTGAATTCCCAAATCGCGGTCCAGGGTTCCGTATCCTTCCTTCATACTTGATTCCTCCCCATTTGTCACATCCTCAAAGCCGTTAGACTTAGGAGATGTTTCTTCCTGCTTCGTGCCGACATTTTCATTTACCAGATTGTCCGGCAACCACTTACGTATCTTAGCCTTTAATTCATTAACATCAATAGGTTTTCCTATAAAATCATTCATTCCCACTTTATGGAATTCTTCAACCGCACCGGAAATTGCATTTGCCGATAAGGCGATAATCGGAATATTGGCATAATAAGAGCCTTCAAAATTCCTGATTTTTTCGGTAGCTTCAATACCGTCCATAACAGGCATCATATGATCCATAAGTACAAGATCGTATTTATTATCGGTAACCTTTCTAAGGGCTACCATACCGTTTTCGGCCACATCAATCTGAATCCGGGTCGGAGCCAGCAACCCCACGGTAACCTTAACATTTAATTCATTATCTTCTACAAGAAGGATCTTGGCATTAGGAGCTACGAAATTGACATCATCCTTCTCACGGGAAGTATACTCAAACTTCTCGGCAGGGGTATAATCCACTACCGTCTGAGGTATTGTGTAATAGAATTCCGAGCCCTGGCCATACTCACTTCGTACACCGATAGTACCGCCCATAAGTTCAACAAGCTGCTTGGTAATTGAAAGGCCAAGTCCCGTTCCTTCTTTTGCATGATTCTTCTTAGGGTCAACCTGAGAGAATGAATCAAATAATTTATTAACATCCTCTTCTCTTATTCCAAGTCCGCTGTCTTTAACGGAAATGCCAAGATTAATCTTATCGTCCCCTGTTCTTTCAGCAGTAACCGTCATTTTAACATAGCCAACATCCGTATACTTTATGGCATTATTCATAAGATTAATAATTGTCTGTCGAATTCTTACCTGATCCCCGTACAGTTTGGCCGGAAGCTCTTTATCTATTTCAAAGCTAAGATGTATAGGCTTTTCGCCCACACGGGTTAAGAAAATAACCTTTAAATCGTTAATCATTGTAAGCGGTTCGTATTCATCACAAACTATCTCCATCTTACCTGATTCAATCTTTGAAATATCAAGAATATCGTTAATAATATCAAGAAGCGCCGCCCCCGAAGAACGAATATTTCTAAGATATTCCATATCATCCGGCGGAAGATTATCTCTTAGCATAATATCCGTAATACCTACAATTGCATTCATAGGCGTACTTATTTCATGAGACATGCTTGATAAGAACAGGGATTTAGCTTCGTTAGCTTCAATAGCTCTTTCTTTTTCAGCCTCAACTTCATTGGTATATTTAACCGATTCGGTAATATCATCAAGTATGTACAGATTACCTCTGAACAATTCCTTAAATACAAGTTCCTTATTAATAACCGCAAATGTGGAATCATCAATCGTAAATCTGGTCTTGGAATCCGCACGTGCCCGAAGGTCTGAAATAATACCGTTGCTTTCAGCCATGATGCCTTCTTTTAAATTAGGGAACAACTTTTGAGCTCTTGTGTTAAGATATGCCAATCTGCCAAAGGCATCCGTTGCAATAATAGGATCTTCCAAATCGTCAATCATATCATTCTTAACCATGTCGGCAGTATCAACAAGGTCATACTTAAATAATGAAATAAGCATAAAGATAGACGCTAAGAAGAAACCGAGATTCGTAGTATCATAACCGCCTGTTTTGCCTGTCAGGAACAGGACAAAACCTATAATTGAAAATATAGGTGCCTCAAGCATAAACCTTAACTGACGTCTTTCAACCTTGGAAGGCATCTTAGTCATTCCGCGGACTGCAATAATAACACCGACAGCAGAATATATTAAAGGAATTGCCTGATATACGTAATACAACGGTCCGTGGCCATATACATTATGCGGGAAGTATCCATCATTTACGTATGTAATGGATGAATAGAATAAATGATGATAATCATTCGTAAATATTAAAAGCCATACCGCCATATGAAATGACAGCATAAGTATTCTGCCCCACCTTGGAACATCCACACGGCAATACATAAGAACGAACAGAAACAATCCTACCGGAATGAAAACCTTACCTAAATAAAGCATTCTGGTTGCAACATAAAATGATTCGGAGGTTTTTGATGTTATTTCCATCAGATATCCTGCTGCATTAACCATATTGGCAATCAGATATAAGAAAAGATAGCCATGCATTCTGGTGTTAAGATGCATAAACACAACGCCGGCCTCAGCGGCAAGTATAAGAACTGTAATAAATTGTGAAATAATAAAAGCGTAGTACATAATGCCCTCGTTTTTATTGTAGACTAAATCTATTCATGCTATTATGAAGCCATGAAAACCATTTGTATCAGAGTAGACGGAAATAAAGAAATTGCCACAGGACACATCGGAAGATGTCTTTCTGTTGCGCGAATGTTTAATTCCCCCCTCACAGAAAACATTATACAGCAAACTGCCGTAATTTTCATCGTTTCGGACGAAAATAGTAAAAAAATTCTCGAAGAAAGATTTGAGAAAACAGACAATTTTGAAATAGTCCTTCTCAACACTCCATATAAAGATATGGAAAAAGAACTTCCGGCACTTATCGAAACGCTGGACAAAACAGGTTGTTCATGCCTTTTGGTTGATTCCTATTTTGTTACGGAGAACTATCTTAATCAGCTTCACAAGGCTCTTAAAGCCAGGGATTGTAAGCTCGCATACATAGATGATTTGCAGCAGTTATCTCATTATGACACCGATGTCATAATCAATTACGGTATCACTGATGCACCTGCAATTTATCAAGATGTACCAACAGTTCTTATAGGACCTTCATTTACTCCCTTAAGAGCACAGTTTAGTAATATAGGTTCGAAATTCGGCGGCTCCGAAAATATCGCCAATTTCGGTAAAAACTCAATTAATATTTTTATTTCCTCAGGCGGTATAGACTCTCAGAATATGTCCGTCCTGCTTATTAATGCTATTATGAATTCTCAATTATCCGTAAAGGATACCACGCTTTCGTTCCATGTGTTAACAAGCAGACTTAACTCACATTTTGAAGAACTTATATCTTTGTCCGTCAGGGACAAAAATATACATATATACGAAGGTGTAAGCGATGTTGCCGGAATAATGAAGCAGTGCGACGTCGCCGTAAGCGCGGGGGGAACCACCCTTAGCGAACTGTGTGCCATGGGAATTCCTGCAATTTCCTATCTTAATGCAGATAATCAACGCAAGGGCATTGAAGAATTCGCAAAGAATGAAATCATCCCTTACGCCGGAGATGTTACCGACGAAAAAAATAAGGATGCTGTCATCGACAACATCCTAAAATTCATAAATCAATTCTTTAACCTGCCTGTTAGTAAACAACGCGACGTATCCGACAAAATGCGTAATTACATTGACGGACAGGGAGCCTGCAGAATTGCCTGCGAATTATTAAAGTAAAGTATCCATTTCTTTGGCAAGTTCGTCAAACAATGCGCATGCAGCTGCGTGATTAGCTTCAACATATGCATAGTCATTGTCTTTGCATGCAAATTCCAGTTTCTTAAATGTTTCCGAAACGCTCTCGGCACCGACCGTAAGCGAACTGCTCTTCATTGAATGGGCCTGAATTCTGTAATTATCCCAATCCTTGGTATCAAAGCACTTCTTGAGTTCATCAATAATTCCGGAATTCCTAAAATCCGAAAGAATCTCGACAAAAAGTTCTTCCATTCCGCCGCAGTAAGTTAATGCTAAATCTTTGTTAATAAGTGACATAATAAATCCCCCTAAAATTATTATCTATTTATTTTCTTCGTCATATCTTTTGGTTTGTAATGCGTTCGAATAAACTATACCACTGTGAACAGGAGGTGTAATTCCTTTATTCTTAAACACATCACTTATTGTTACGAACTCATAACCTTCTTCAAGAAGCTTGGGAATAATAACATCAAGAGCCTTAACCGTCTCAACATTTCCCTCCAAATCATGAAGCAGGATGATACTTCCGTCTTCTGCAGTTTCAAGAACTAATCTTGCACGTTCATCTGCCATAACCGTCGGATCCCAGTCAAGTCCGTTAATACCGCAGATAAAAGGAAGATCGATATTCTCAACCATGGTCTCATTAACAAGAATGAAGGGCGGTCTGAAGAACTTGGGATACTCTCCTGTAATTTCGTATATCTTTTTACTGCAGTAATCAATTTCTTCCCTGATGGTATCAGGATCCATCTTGGTCATATCCTGATGGGACTTAGTGTGATTTGCTATTTCGCAGCCCATTTTAATTTCTTCCTTAACCGATTCGACAGACTCAGGTGTAATCAAATCAGCTATAAGAAAAAACGAAGCAACAACATTGTATTTCTTAAGAATATTAAGCACTTCGACGGTTGTTGTTGTATTAGGTCCGTCATCAAATGTCAGTGCAATCTGTTTGCTCATTTAAACTATACCCCTACATATTTATTTTTGATGCCCGTTCATAGTATTGCGGGTAAAAACTCTCATTACCATTATACGGCTCTTTGAACAAAGTGTTAAGTATTAACATGTTAATACTTTTGATAACCTCGTCATTGGTATCTTCCGTAAAACGGGCCGTAACGGATTTTAGTAAATTATGATAATGAAGTATATACTTTTCATATTCACCAAGTGCCGGAATTCCCAGCCATTTTTTGAGTTTAATCTTGTTTTTGGTTCCGTAAGAACACTCATTTACCTGGAGAAAATAACTGAATCCGTCGTTTTCGTAGATACGTCCCATCGGAAACAGTCTGCAAAAGCCCGGTCTAAAATCATGCACTGTGCATCTTCCTTCTTCGGATAAAAATCCGCACGATTTCGTATCCTGTTGCATCAGAATATGGGGTGCAATTATACCGTCCACAACACGAAGAGATATTTTGCCGGCGGCAAGTAACCCCTCGAAGCTTAAATCCGTAGCTTTACAAAGCATATAAATATCGTATGGATCAAGAATAATCGTATCATCCATATCATGGCAGCAATCGGAACAACCCTTACAATCGTTGCACTCAATTTTTACCATATCATTGGCATGATATCTTTTACCGTCTGAAATTTCGTCTATATCTATTTCACGTATCATAATTCCGCAATCTTACGTGCCACATACACTCCGCTTGCCGAAGCATGTGAAAGGGAATGGGTAACTCCGCTGCCGTCTCCTATGATATACAGTCCCGGATATCTGGTCTCGAGGTTTTCGTCAACATCAACTTCCATATTGTAGAACTTAACCTCCACACCATACAAAAGCGTATCGTCATTGGCCGTACCCGGTGCAATCTTATCAAGGGCATAAATCATTTCCATGATTCCGTCAAGAATTCTCTTGGGAAGCACAAGACTAAGGTCTCCCGGTGTAGCCTTTAATGTGGGCTGAACCATACCTTCATCAAGACGTTTCTGGTTGCTTCGTCTTCCGCGTACCAAATCACCGAAACGCTGAACAATAACTCCGCCTCCTAGCATATTTGAAAGTCTTGCTATACTTTCGCCGTATCCGTTGGAATCCTTAAAGGGCTCCGAAAAATGTTTGGAAACAAGAAGGGCAAAATTGGTGTTTTCGGTCTGAAGTTCCGTACTTTCGTAACTGTGACCGTTAACCGTAATAATTCCGTTAGTATTCTCATTAACTACGATTCCGTGAGGATTCATACAGAAGGTACGTACTGCATCTTCGAATTTTTCGGTACGGTATACGATTTTACTCTCATACAGTTCATCCGTAAGGTGTGAAAAAATAACCGCCGGAAGTTCAACTCTGACACCTATGTCAACTCTGTTACTCTTGGCAGGAAGGTCAAGATGCTCGCAAACTTCTCCCATCCATTTACTTCCGCTTCGTCCTACGGAAACAATACACTTACTGCAGGTAGATTCGCCGCCCTCATATATAACTTTGTATCCGCCTTCTATAACCTCGATATCCAAAACTGCCGTATCGAACTTAAAATCCACCGTATCCTTAAGGTAATCATAAAGATGTTCAAGAACAACATAATTCTTGTCGGTTCCCAAATGTCTTACTGAAGCATCAAGAAGTTTAAGCTTGTTCTGCATGCATACCTTTTTAAGATTGGTGCCTGCCGTAGAATAAAGCTTAGTGCCCTCGCCGCCATTGTTCATGTTGATTTCATCAACATACTTCATAAGTTCAATAGCCTTGGCATTTCCCACATGTTCGTATAATGTTCCGCCAAAGTCATTGGTAATATTATATTTGCCGTCAGAAAAAGCACCTGCTCCGCCAAAGCCGCTCATTATCGAGCAAGACTGACATTTAACGCAGGTCTTTACCTTATCGCCGTCTATAGGACATTTTCTTTTGCTTAATTCTTTGCCGGCTTCAAAAACAGCAACCTTTAACTGTGGGGCCAGTTTTTTAAGTTCGTATGCCGAATAAATTCCACCGGGGCCCGCCCCTATTATAATCACATCGTAATTCATTACTTAATCCAATACCCTTTGTATTATTTCAATTTACTTTTATCTTTAAGTACATCAAGCGCTTCTTCAGCCGCATGACGTGTCACACCGTATGTATCCATATATTTTTCAATCCATCTATCCTTATCTTTTATGTTATCACCGGGATATTTGGTCAAATCATACTTGGCATCCATAGGATCCGTATCAACATTTCCCACACCGCCAACTACATTATTTAATTCATCTGCATTTAACATTTTCATATACTACCCTCCATAAGTGAAATTATACCACAAGTGTGACAGCAGGGACGGTTCTTTTTGTCACATTCGTTGATTTTGTGGCTTTTCTGAAAAAAGTGTGACAGTAGGGACGGTTCTTTCTGTCACATTTTTGATATTGAGTTCAGGGATGGGAGCGGCGGTGCCGTAATATCTATTTCATTAGGAGGCACTCTTAACGCAGTTCTTAGCAATGCACTTATCAGGCATGGGCTTGCAGGAAGCAAGCCCAAGAACTAATTGAGCCACGGATGGCGAATAGTTCGGTGCCGTGGTTTTGGGATACCCTTTTAATTTGCAGAGCTTAGAACTGCAAGAGTACCGACTTGAAATAAATATTACGGTACCGCCACTCCCATCAATAACTATACTTTAATAAAATGTGACAGTAAGAACCGTCCCTACTGTCACATTATATCGATAATGACGATTTCGGATTTGCATCCGGATTTGAACTGAATTTCCCAGTCACTGATGCCTGAAGTGGTTATAAAATCAGTATTGCCGATAGTTTTAAGACCGTAAATCGAATCATTCATTCCTAGCCACACCCCAACCCATGTGATAGGAATCATCTGGCCGCCATGGGTATGACCGCTAAGGACCAAATCAGCTTCGGCCGCAGCTTCGTTTTCGTAATCCGAAGGCTGATGATCAATCACTATAGAATATGTACTTTTATCAATATCCTTAAGCAGCGAAGCTATGGGAGCTCTGCCGTAACCCTCTTTATTTTCGAAGGATTTATCCAGTCTGCCCACAATCGCGTAGCCCTCGCAGGGACAAAGCGTATCATCTGTCATCACATTGACACCGCATTCTTTAAGGTATGTGCCTAATTGCGCACCGTTATAGCCTCGCGACGGAACGGATTCCGAATCGTTGTAGCCATAATCATGATTCCCGTATACGTAGTAAACACCGTATTTCGAATTAAGTTCTCCAAGTGCCTTTGCGGCGGCTGTCATGTCATCATAACCGGACCCATCATCAACGAAATCACCTGCAAGAACAACAATATCGGGATTGTAATCATTGATTGCACTTATTTTCTTGGCAAATCCCCTGCCGTCTTCCAGCGTACCCACATGGGAGTCGGCTATAAGTGCAATCCTAAGTGGTTGTATATCTTTGTCCGTATATACCGTGTATTGTGTAATCCATACATTGTGGGCAAGGAAGTAGCATACCGACAAATAAACAATCGTTGATGCCACGGCAATAATGCCCACGTAGTAGGGGCGATTGGTAGTTTCTTTGGAAGGAGCATGGTATATCTTTTTAACAAGATACGCAATTGCACCCGTCAAAAGATAGAACATCACGAAGTGCAGCAGCACAATCATTGCGTTAATAAATCCCCATACAAAGTAAACGGCCCCGGTAACAATAAAAATACACAGTAAGGCCCACAGTCCGGCAATTTTAGGATTTCCCTTCGATAATTTATTTATGAAATTGAACTTGGCCACCTGTTTGGTCAGGTAAAAAATTCCTGCCACAAAGGCTATAAAAGTAAGCCCCAGGAATACTATCCATATACTCATACCGTTACCCTACTGTTCTGACAGCTCAATTCTTCTGTCCAGTTCTTCCTGCTGCTCATTAAGGAAATCCCGGGGATTACACTCATTGTAAGCATCAAGATATTTCTTCCATGCAGACTCAAAGTTCTTATCCGTAATCAGTTTTGGAATCCATTCGTGTTTTGTCTCACCCATTAAGGTCCATGCCTTGCCTCCGGGGGTGCCTGCCATCATGGCGTTAGAATAGGAATACATCGGGTACCATACGCCCGTCTCTTCTTTTACGGAACCTATCATGTCGGGAAATCCCGACGCACCGTATGCCTCAAGACATTCTCTTAAGGGCGTCGAAAGCGTAGCATAATACTCAGAGGTCTGTTCTTCCGGAATCATGGCATTAAGTCCGTCTCTTGATGTACCAAGCCACTGTGGCATATACGGATATGCGCACATATGATCTGTCTGATACGCCGGATCTGCGGCATTCATGCGCATTGCCTCCGTCCTGTAATAGAGACCCTCATCATCTATAAGGTAATCGACACCTTCAACTCCCCAAAAACGAAGATCGTGTATTTCCTGATCAAGCATCCGGCTTAAAAATTCAAAAGCCCTGTCGGGATCCTGGCAATTAGTAGTTACAGCCACGCCCGACGCCGGATTTATAATATCATCATATATATGCCAGCGTTGTTTCATACCGGCATCGATTGTAAGTCCCAAGGGCACATAGTCACATCCCAAATCACTAAGACCATTGCTTTCAAACACAGGAGTGACAGTATATCCGAAATCCCACCAGTCATCGCACATACCAAGAACCGCACCGGTGGATACTTTTGCAATATACTCATCATAGACCTGTGTTGCAAAATCCTTGTCAACGATCCCCTTAGCATATTCGTCATGAAGCTTCCCGTAATATCTTTTGGCTGTTTCAGATACATTAAAATCTTCTACAGCAGGTTTCTCATAATCCGTTGTATTAACAATGACACATCCGTCATTGGGATATCCGTCCAGGAACTGGGGTGCACTTTCGACGCAGAAATATCTCCAGTCATCGCACAAAGTCGTATATGGAATGATATCAATTACTTCACCATCAGCATTGGTAAATGTTTTATTATCTTCATAATATTCTTCAATAAGGTCAAAGTACTCATCGAGAGTGGTAATTACAGGATATCCCGCCCACTCAAGAACACGTGCCTGTATCCAAAAGGCTCGGTCATTATGTCCTGTGGATCTGTCTTGGCCATAAGTGTTATTAAATACGTTGGCCCAATAAATATGTCCGTCTTCCTGTCTGAATCTATTCCATTCTTCGTCAGTATACATTTCTTTTAAATTGGGGTATTTATTAAGATAATCATCCCATGGAACAAGAAGACCGGCATCATAAAGCGACATCATACCATCGCCGCCATCTATAAAGTCCGGTAATTCCCCTGATGCAATAATGGAACCTACGGCTTCAGATGCCGTCTGTCCGCTAAGATAAGTTTCATGTACTCTTACGCCTGTCTTTTGGGCAATAATTTCACGAATCTCATTATCGTCACTTACCTCATTGCCGGGCATGGCAATAAACATGGTAAAATCCGTGATTTCATCTTCCTTCTCCACTTCATTTTCAATTATTCTCTCGGTTTCCTGTACCTTTTGGCTGTATTTAACAAGTTCGTAAGAAAATATGGCAGAAAACGCCACACTAAATCCTGTTATAAACGCAATTATAGATCTCATTACTTCCCCTCCTACCAAGAATTATATCAAAAAATGTGACAGTAGGGACGGTTCTTTTTGTCACATTCGTTGATTTTGCGGTCTCGCTGAAAAAAGTGTGACAGTGGGGACGGTTCTTTCTGTCACATTTTTTGCTATTTAGGTTCAGAGACGGGAGCGGCGGTGCCGTAATATCTATTTCATTAGGAGGCTCTCTTAACGCAGTTCTTAGCGGTGCACTTATCAGGCATGGGCTTGCAGGAAGCAAGCCCAAGAACTAATTGAGCCACGGATGGCGAATAGTTCGGTGCCGTTTGTTTGGGGATACCCTTTAAATTTGCGGCGCTTAGAACTGCAAGAGCGCCGACTTGAAATAAATATTACGATACCGCCACTCCCGTCAATAACTATACTTTAATAAAGTGTGACAGAAAGAACCGTCCCCACTGTCACCCACTGTCACACTAAAGAATGTTGAATCTTAGCCGATATATAGAGTATAATGAACATGTTAATATATTCATTAATACAAAAAGGATTTTGTATTTACATTTCATGGAAGAAAGGAGAAGGACAATGAGTGATATTAACGTAGCTATTACAAGTAACTATTCAGAGTATGCAGTCGGCGGCACTTCTGCAGTCAAAAGCACTTCAGCCGCAGACGGTTCTGCAAAAGAAATCTCAACAGAAATCACACCCGAAACAACTGTAGTCTACGAAAAGAGCGAGAACTCCGACAAGAAGGCAATTTACTCTATCAACAAGATGAGTGCCGAAGATCGTGCCGCTATTGTTGCCCAGATGAAACAGGCACAGGCGGACCGTCAGAATCAGTTAATCAGTCTCGTTCAGAAAATGCTTACAGGTCAGGCCGGAGTTGCAAATTTGGCAGATATGTTTACCCCGGACAATCTTAAGGATGTAACTCCCGAACAGATTGCTCAGGCTAAAGAAGACATATCCGAAGACGGTTACTGGGGTGTCAAAGAGACTTCCCAAAGACTGTTCGACTTCGCATGTGCTCTTGCAGGTGATGATGTTGACAAAATGAAAGAGATGCAGGATGCTATTAAAAAGGGCTTTGATAATGCTACCAAGGCCTGGGGTAAAGATTTACCCGATATCTGCAAAGATACACTGGATGCTACAGATAAAATGTTTGAAGACTATTTTGCAGCAAACAGTGCCAAGTAACATTATCAGATTAACGGTAGTCAACAGTAAAAGAGGAATTGGAAATGAGAACTAATAATACTGATATTTCAACTTTATTAAGCAGTTTGGGAACTAATAACAGTGCTTTGGGCTCCATCAATTTAGGCGACTATGCGTCAATCAAAAGCGGAAGCTACAAGAAACTGTTGAAGGCTTATTACGGTGAACAGTCTTCAGATACACCATCCACTGCAACATCCAAAGTCAAGAAGAACTCTGATGTTTCAATTGACAACACAGGTTTGTCAACTTTAAAAAAGGATGCCGAAAACCTTAAAAGTTCTGCAGAAGCACTCTCAAAAGATGACCTTTGGAAGAAAACCGACGGCAAGTATGACATGGATAAGATTGCAACTGCAGTTAAATCCTTTGCCCAAAACTACAATGATGTTATTGAGCAATCTTCAAAGGTTACCTCAAAGGATGTTTCTTCCGACACCAAGTACATGTCGAGCCTGACAAGTACCTTGTCGAACTCTTTATCAAAAATCGGTGTCACAGTTGGAGCTGACGGTAAACTATCGGTTAACGAAGACACTCTTAAAGCCTCAGATGCCTCAGATATTAAGACATTGTTTACAGGCAAGGTTTCATACGGTTCACAAATTGCAGACAAAGCCGCCACTATTTCCAAAGATACAATTATGAACTCAAGTATCTACAGCAGTGACGGATCTGTATCAAGCACATTATCCGGATTGTTCAACGACTGGATGTAAAGCCAGCAATTTAAAAGGATGGTCACCGAACAGTGACCATCCTTTTTATTTTACCTAATTCTTATTTTTCTTAAGTACCATAACCAAAATCGGTATCAACACTATCTGAATAATAATTCCGGGGATTGCATTAAGGAATGCGCCTGCCAGGAATGCTTCCCAGCCGAATTCCGACTGTCCGAGGCCGTACATAATTACTTTTACTATGCCCCATATAACTCTGCCGGCAATCATCGCCCCAATAAGAGCTACATAAATATATGCTTTCTTCTTAGGCAGCACTCTGTAGAGTATCCCCACAACCATGCCATATGCAGCAAGTTCGAAGCTCATTGGAATACCGATTGGCACAAGCGGCGGCATCCCGAACAGTACAAAGCGTATAAGCGGTGCTACAAAACCCACAACAAGCCCATACCAGGGACCGCAAAAAAATCCACACAAAATAACAGGTATGTGCATTGGGCAAAGTGCATTTCCGAGTTGCTGAAGCTGTCCTGTCAGAAATGGCAGAACAAGTGCAAGCGCCAAAAACATGGCTGCAAGAATCATTGGATATGATTTACTTTTGGATGACATCATACATTTTCTCCTCATGATATCATCGTCTGGAACGAATTAACGTCTTCATGACGCCGAATCAAAACTACACACTACAATACGTAACACAATTACTCACAACCGTGTCCGCATATGAGCTCCTTCAGGCGCTCTACGGTCTCCTTGACCATCTCATTAATCGTTATTGATTTTACACCAACCACCTGATTATTGCAATGACTCACAGGAAGCAGCAGTTTAACCGCACTGCTTTGGCCTATAGCAACTGCCATATTGGGCGTAATCTCGCCAAGAAGCGAATCAGCTGAAACAATACCGATAGGTCCGATTATAACATCAGCGTTGCGGCAGGCAACTATAACAGGATTTTCTCCCGTAGCCCCCTGTACGGCGCCGCCTTTAAGCATAGCATTCGTAGCTGTAGAATTAGTTCCTATTGCTATAAGTTCACAATCAATATTTTCTCTGACGATGGCCTCTACAAGCATCTTGCCGATCTTACCGCCCTGTCCGTCTATCAAAACAACCTTCATTAAATTCTTCCTCGCTTACTTAACTGTACGAAATCAAATCTATCCTTTGGTAAACTTTCGTTTAAATTAACCGCTATCTTACAAAGGATATAATTTAACAGTATAATCGTCAAGGGATTTACGAAATACATCGCATAGTCCGGATTAAATACACTTACAAAGAAATACACAATGACAAAATATGTAATCATCATAAGATAATCCACGAACTGAAATGCCACATATAATGTTCCGAATATCAAAGCTCCTACCATCCATACAGTAAATACAACCGCAATTGCCAATATTATCACTGTAAATATCAGAAGCATTATGACATTAGTGTCATTTGTATAATCTATATTACCTAAGAACTTACCAAGCGTCTCATTAAGAATTACTTTGTCATTTGCTATGCTCAGCACTTCATCTATCGCCACCCCATACACTTTCTCCGTAATAAAACCAAGGGTCAGCATTTCCATCACATACGAAAACAAAGCTACAACAATGGACGAAACTTTAATATCCTTTTTATTCTTAAAAACAGCACCCACAATTGCAGCGAAGAATATGGGAATCAGGAACTGAAGCACCGAAATAAGGGATGCATATCCTGAATCGATTGCCGCAGCATTACCATCACCAAGAATTCCCAGCGCTGCCGATAAAGCGTATGAGTAATAGGATAGTTTCCCATTTATCGCCATTATTGCAATGCCGACAATACTAAGAATTAGTAATACAATATTAAATCCATTCTTTTTCAGATACTCAACGGTATATGTTTCTTTAGTAAGTATGCTCCGTATAAACGCCCCCAGTTTAACGAAAGAGCCCTTAATATAATCCAGTGTCAGTATATCTTTTTTCATTCCGAATATACCCTTTGAGCTTTCAGAAACTCCGCATAAGAAAATCAAGCCTTCCAAAACAATCAAAATCACAAAAATATAGAGAGTCGAAGCCTGACTGATAAGCCACAAATATCCGATTTCAAACAACCCGCAGGAAATAATGTTGATAACCGGAAAACGAAGCACCACAGTTCCGTACACATTCGTTCTTGTAAATCCGAAAATATTAATCAGAATAACAAAAATCACGGCCACCCTGACTATCAAAGCTCCGCCTAAAACGGCAATTCCCAATATCTCAATAACCTTCTGCCCCGGAGCCCAGATTTCACCAAGACAGATTCCATATCCTTTAATTATTCCCGAAACCACATCTATTGAGCGATAAAGTGTAGCAATTTTACCATCAATTGGGATTACTGCCGTAAAATACGGTATGATAATCATT
>JAZUIS010000027.1:0-8591 GCA_045642345.1 Lachnospiraceae bacterium | reverse complement strand
CTTCCGACGTTGCGGCATTTGATAAAGGCATAATGTAATTATCCTTATATGAGTAGTTACATCTTAAGCAGGTGTAAATTGTATAACCCTGCTGTGTTTCGGTAGGTGCAACAAATGTTGCCATAAACTTATGATTGTTAAGATCAAGATCAATAGTTTCGGAATATGAACTTCCGCATGAGCAGACGTAAGAGCGAACCCCCTTTTCGGTACAGGTAGCAGGCGTAACAACATATGTCTGATAGTTGTGTACGTGCGGTGTAGGCGAAGGCGAGGGTGAAGTCTTGGCATCTGTTGCTGCAGGTGATGAAGAAGCCGAACTTCCGGTTGCGGCAGCGCTCGGTGAAGCAGAAGCAGAAGGTGATGGTGAAAGAGCAGGTACCGACTTAACGTCAAGAACCTGACCACAGACAACACAGACCTTAGTTGCGGTACCGGAACTTGAAGTGGTGGCAGCCTCGTTCTCTTCCCAGTCTGCAGCCACATGGCCCAGTGCGGGAATGCTTTCGGTATAGAAATCTCCGCAGGAACATTTGTGAAGACGAAGACCTGCCAAAGTACATGTAGCCTCACGTTCAACTGTGGAAACATATAAATGCTCGTGTACGGTACCGTCCTCGTTAAGCTTGCCGGAACCGCCTTTGTTCTTGGCAGGAAGTGTTTCCTTGGCAAGGATTTCATCACAGTATATACACTTTTTAACTTTGTATCCGTCTTCTGTATCGGTGGGTTCTTTGGCTATTTCCCATTCGTCGGGAACATGGCCCTTGGCAAGAATATCCACGCAGTAGCTGTCACCGCAGTTACAGGTATATTTAATCTGACCTGCTTCCGTGCAGGTGGCTGTTTTTAAAACCTTCTCACTGTAATTATGGACGTGATTGGGATCGATTACCGTAGGAACGTAGAATGCATGGGGATCGGCTGTGGGTTCACCTGTAGGAACAGGTGATACTGTTACCACTTCATCCGGAGGTAATTGCTGTTGATTGTCAGCAACTGTTGCAGGCTGCTCATCAAACCCTCCTTTTATTGCTGTATATCCTATAATACCGACTGTAGTAAGGCATGCCAGTACTGCGACAATGCCCAATAATGCAGTTATTGCTTTTCCGAATCCGCTCATGATTATTCTCCTCAATGTCCTATGTTACTCTGTACTGTAGAAAATGCTTACGAGTAGTAGAAAACATTTCTTTAATAGAAAACATAGATATAGTAAATTATATCATAGTTTTGACTATATTTGGTATTTTTTTAGTTATGGAGATAATATTGAAATATAAGGTACAGAATGATAAGATTACCTTTGGTTATAAGGCAGTTTACGCATTATAAGGAGGACAGAAAATGAATTTTATTGTTAATGTTGATGAGAATTGGGCAATAGGTAATAAAGGAGAGTTGCTCGTTCGTATTCCTGCGGATTTGAAGATGTTCAGTCGCGAAACAACAGGCAAAGTTGTGGTTTTGGGACGTAAGACATTGGAAACCTTTCCCCAGGGTCAGCCACTTAAGAACAGAGTCAATATTATTCTGACCACCGATAAGAACTACAAAGCAGGGGATGCTATTATAGTTCACAGTCTCGATGAACTGCTTTTGGAACTCAAAAACTATAAAGACGAGGAAATATATGTTATAGGAGGCGACAGCTTATATAAGCAGATGCTTCCGTACTGTGATGTTGCTCACGTAACGAAGGTGGACCATGCCTATGAGGCAGATGCTCACTTCCCCAATCTTGATGAGGATCCCGATTGGGAGATTACGGCAACCTCAGAGGAACAGTACTATTTTGATTTAACATATCATTTCGTCAAGTACGAAAGGAAAAAATAGGATGTATAGGAAAGTTATTGCACTTGTATTGTGCGCTGCCATGGTACTTGGAACCTGCGGATGTACCGCAACACTTAAGACCACAAAAAACAATACCGGGGATGCTTCCGAGATTTCGGAAAGCGCATCAGTCGATGGAACGGGCGAAGAAGGGACATCGGCAGAAAATGTAGACGAAAAGACAGAAAGCAAAGACGCAGCAAAGGAAACTGCAGACGGTACCGCAGAAGAAGGTACTGATGAAGCAACCGAGGGTGACGTGGAAGAAACTGAAGGAAATGTTATAACGGAAGAAATATTAAGTCAGGTAACTTCAAGTTCTCCGGAAGAAGCTCTTGAATTTGCCAAGAACATGAAGGCAGGATGGAACCTGGGAAATACTCTTGATGCATGGAATAAGGGAGAACATAATTCTCTTAATTCGGAAACATGCTGGGGTAATCCCGTTACCACAAAGGAAATGCTGCAGGCTGTTAAGGACGGCGGCTTTACCACAGTCAGAATCCCTGTTTCATGGCACAACCATCTGACGGAAGCTGCTGACGGAAGTCTTGTTATAGATCCGGAATGGCTTGCTCGAGTTAAGGAAGTTGTTGATTATGCATATGATGCAGGCCTTTACGTTATTATAAATATTCACCATGATAATATTCCCGAAGGCAAATTCGGATATATTCCCGATGAAGCACAGGAAGAGCAGGCAAAGTTTTATGTAAACCAAATCTGGTCTCAGGTAGCACCTTACTTTAAGGATTATGATGAGCATTTGATTTTTGAAGCTCTTAACGAGCCGAGACTTACCAACGATTCTTCCCATGAATGGTGGTATGAAGCAAGCAATGCCAAGTGTAAGGCGGCTGCAAGAATTATTAATGAGATGAACCAGGATTTCGTAAATATTGTAAGAAGTTCAGGGGGAAATAACGTAAACAGATATCTTATGGTTACGGGATACTGCGCATCAATGAACGCACTTAAGGCCAAAGAGTATACCTTGCCGGAAGATCCTGCAAGTTACAAGTTAATGATATCTTTGCACGCGTATATTCCTTATGATTTCGCACTTAATCCGGATATGTCTCTTGACAAGTTCGATAAACAGCAGGCAGCACTTGATTTTAAATACCTGACGGATACTATGAATAAGTTGTTCTTAAGTCAGGGAGCTCCCGTTGTGCTGAGCGAATTCGGCGCAATGGATAAGAACGGAAACTTATCTGACAGAGTTGAATATTATAATACATATGTTTCTAAATTGTCGGCAGCAGGAATGCCCTGCGTGGTATGGGACAACGGATTCTTTGATTCGGGAGACGAATATTTCGGTTTGCTTGACAGAAAAGCCTTGAATTTTAAGTATCCCGAGATAGTAGATGCTATTGTTTCACAGTATTAATCGTGCTATAATACACGTTTAGAAATTTTATTACTTTAATTAATGAAAGAAGGAAAAGAAAATGGCTAAGAAAGACATCGATTGGAGCAACCTAAATTTTGGTTATCATCAGACTGACTATCGTTATGTTTCTTATTATAAGGATGGTAAGTGGGATGATGGCGCACTTACCGAAGATGCGAATATTGTGCTTAATGAGTGCGCAGGCGTGCTTCAGTATGCACAGACTATTTTTGAAGGTCTTAAGGCATATACAACTGAAGACGGAAGAACAGTCGTCTTTAGACCTGACCTTAATGCAGAACGTTTAATCCAGTCAGCAGAGCGTTTAATGATACCGCCTGTATCAAAAGAACAGTTCCTTGATGCAGTACAGAAGGTAGTAAAGGCTAACATTGATTTCGTGCCTCCTTACGGAAGCGGAGCAACATTATATGTTCGTCCTTATATCTTTGGTTCTAACGCAGTAATCGGTGTTAAGCCCGCAGACGAATATCAGTTTAGAATCTTAACAACTCCTGTAGGTCCATACTTTAAGGGTGGTGTTAAGCCTATTACGATTAGAGTTTGTGATTACGATAGAGCAGCACCTCACGGAACAGGTCATATCAAGGCCGGTCTTAACTATGCAATGAGCTTATATGCAATTGTTGAAGCTCATAAGGAAGGCTATGATGAGAACATGTATCTTGATGCTGCAACAAGAACAAAGGTAGAAGAAACAGGCGGAGCAAACTTCTTATTCGTTACTAAGGACGGTAAGGTAGTAACTCCTAAGTCGGATTCTATTTTACCTTCTATTACACGTAGATCATTAATTCAGGTTGCAAAGGATTATCTCGGACTTGAAGCAGAAGAAAGAGAAGTTTACGTTGATGAACTTAAGGATTTTGCAGAATGCGGTCTTTGCGGTACGGCAGCAGTAATCTCACCTGTAGGTAAGATTGTTGACCATGGCAAGGAAATCTGCCTTCCTGCAGGTATGAGTGAGATGGGCCCTGTAACCAAGAAGTTATATGATACATTGACAGGTATCCAGATGGGAAGAATTGAAGCTCCCGAAGGATGGATTGTTGAAATAAAGTAATTTAGTTAGTGAGGAGAATTTATGAATGAACAGCCAGGCACACAGGAGATAATGCTGGGTAATGCAGCTATCGCCAGAGGTGCGTACGAGGCCGGTGTTAAAGTATCAGCTGCTTATCCCGGTACTCCAAGTACAGAGATATCTGAAAATCTTGTTAAATACAAGGATGAACTTTACTGCGAATGGTCACCTAACGAAAAGGTAGCCATGGAAGTAGCAATAGGTGCTTCTTTCCACGGAGTAAGAGCTTTGGCATCTATGAAACATGTAGGTGTTAATGTAGCTTCCGATCCGCTTTATACTATTTCATATTCCGGTGTTAACGGCGGACTTGTTTTGGTGGCAGCCGACGATCCGGGATTATACAGCTCTCAGAACGAGCAGGATTCACGTATGGTGGCACGTGCCGCTATGGTTCCTGTTATTGAACCTTCGGATTCTGAAGAAGCAAGAGTATTTACCAAAAGAGCATTTGAGTTGTCCGAGAAGTACGATACACCCATTATGATTCGTACAACAACAAGATTGGCACATTCGCAGTGCTTAGTTAATCTTGAAGAAAGACAGAATATTGAGGATAAGCCTTATGTTAAGAACATTCAGAAGAATGTTATGATGCCGGGAATGGCCAAGGCAAGACATCTTTATGTTGAAAAACGCCTTAAGCAGATGGCAGAGGACGGTTATTCACTGGACCTTAACAAGGTAGAATACAATGATACCAAGATTGGTGTTATTACCTCCGGAATTCCTTATCAGTATGTTAAAGAAGTTCTGCCCAATGCTTCGGTACTTAAGCTTGGTTTGGTTCATCCGCTTCCTAAGAAGCTTATCGAAGAATTCGCTTCCAAGGTTGACACATTATATATAGTAGAAGAGCTTGAGCCTGTTATTGAAGAGCAGGTTAAGTCATGGGGTATAAAGTGTATAGGTAAAGAAGTATTTACCGTTCAGGGTGAGTACTCTGCCAATATGCTTCGTAAAGGAATCCTGGGAATGGATCTTGAACTTGAAGATGCTGCAGATGTTCCTGCACGTCCTCCCATTCTTTGTCCCGGATGTCCTCACAGATCCGTATATTCCGTTCTTAAGAAGCTTAAAAAATCCGCATGCGGAGATATAGGGTGCTACACTTTGGGCGCCGTAGCTCCTTTGCAGGTAGTTGAGACTTCCGTATGTATGGGTTCTTCTATTTCGACACTTCACGGCCTTGAGAAGGCAAAGGGAAGTGAATATGTTAAGAACTGGGTAGCATGTATAGGAGATTCGACTTTCCTTCATACAGGCGTTAATTCCCTTATGAATATGGTTTATAACAAGGGTACCGGAACAGTTATTATCATGGATAATTCAACTACCGGTATGACAGGTCATCAGGACCACGCCGCTACGGGAAAGACTCTTATGGGTGATACTACCTATATGATTAATATTTATAATCTTTGTAAGGCACTTGGTATTGAGAATGTGGTTGAAGTTGATGCATTTGATACCAAGAAACTTGAAGAGGTTATTAAAGCAGAAACAGCACGTGATGCGGTATCTGTTATTATTGCCAAGTCATTATGTGCCCTTCATAAGGACTTCGTTCCTAAGGGCAAGTGTGTAGTAGATATTGAAAAGTGTAAGAAGTGCGGTCTTTGTATGGCATCTGCATGTCCTGCAATTCACAAAGGACCTAACGGCGAGGCCGAAATCGATCCTACCATGTGTAACGGATGCGGATTATGTATGCAAAGCTGTAACTTCGGTGCTATTTCATTGGTAGAAAATAAGTAGGAGGCCCCATGGAAACTAAGAATATTATGATAGTCGGTGTTGGTGGACAGGGAACTCTGCTGACAAGTAGAATTTTAGGAAATATGACCCGTAAGGCGGGATATGATGTTAAGATTTCGGAAGTACACGGAATGGCTCAAAGAGGCGGTTCTGTTGTTACTTACGTTCGTTACGGTGATAAGGTTGCAGAGCCTATCGTAGAAGAGGGCTGTGCCGATGTACTTATCGCTTTCGAAAGATTAGAGGCTTTAAGATATGCTCACTTCCTTAAAAAGGACGGCGTGCTTATCGTAAATGATGTTCGTATGGATCCTATGCCTGTTGCAATAGGTGCAGCACAGTATCCTGAGAATATTATCGAAAATCTTTCAAAGAAATATACGGTTATATCTTTGGACGCTAAGGCTAAGGCAATTGAACTGGGTAATGCAAGAGTATTTAATACAATCATTATCGGTGTAGCTGCAAAGCGTATGGATTTTGACAAAGATATGTGGATTGAAGTAATTAAAGAGACTGTTAAACCTAAGACAGTAGATATTAATGTAGCTGCATTTGAAGCCGGATTCACCTTTATGTAGCGTAGTGGGCACGTAAGTGGCTGCTGCGCGAAAGTATCGTGGTTATAAGTCAGTATCGTCATTCGCACGATACTTAAAGGTAATGAAAGCAGAGGTGTAATTATGATTTGGAATGAAGCAAAAGAATGCATGAGTCGTGATGAACTCATGAATCTTCAAAGTAAAAGACTCGTTAAGCAGGTTGAAAGAGTATACCATAACGTAGAATTCTACCGTAAGAGAATGCAGGAGGCAGGTGTTGAACCCGGTGATATCAAGGGTATCGAGGATCTTCACAAATTGCCTTATACCACAAAAGCGGATTTGCGTGATACTTATCCTTTCGGATTACTGGCAACTCCCATGTCCGAGATAATAAGAGTTCATGCATCAAGCGGAACTACAGGAAAAGCAACGGTTGTAGCCTATACAAGACATGATCTTGAGATTTGGCAGGAATGTGTGGCCAGAGCTCTTACAATGGCAGGAATCGGAAGAGGCGATATTATTCAGATTGCTTACGGTTACGGCTTATTTACAGGCGGACTTGGTGCCCACGGAGGTGCTGAGTATCTGGGAGCAACAGTTGTTCCCCAAAGTACCGGTAATACTCAAAAGCTTGTTACCATGATGAAGGATTTCGGTGTTACTGCAATCGCATGTACACCATCATATCTTTTGCACATAGCGGAGACTCTCGAAAAAGAAGGTCTCGTAGATGAAGTTAAATTAAAGACAGCTGTCTGCGGCGCCGAGCCATGGACAGAGGCAATGCGTAAACAAATTGAAGATAAACTTCATATTCATGCTCATGATATATACGGTTTATCTGAGGTAATGGGACCGGGTGTTGCATGTGACTGTGAATATCATCACGGACTTCACGTGTTTGAAGATCACTTCCTTCCCGAGATTATCGATCCTGAGACATTGGAGCCTTTAGGACCCAATCAGTCGGGAGAACTGGTATTTACATCCCTTACAAAGGAAGGATTACCTCTTCTTAGATACAGAACAAAGGATTTGACATCAATAAGCTACGATAAGTGTGAGTGTGGAAGAACATTAGCCAGAATCTCAAGATTTACAGGACGTTCCGATGATATGCTTATCATAAGAGGAGTTAATGTATTCCCTTCACAGATTGAAACAGCGCTTCTTGAAATGAGCGGAACAACACCTCATTATCTGATGATAGTAGACAGAGTTAATAATCTTGATACTCTCGAGGTTCAGGTTGAGGTTGAAGAAAGATTCTTCTCGGATGAGATTAGGGAACTTGAGAACTTATCAAAGAAGATTGCTCATACGATTCAGCAGGCTATCGGTCTTGCAGTTAAGGTAAAACTTGTAGAACCAAGAACCCTTGAACGTAGTGAAGGCAAGAGTAAGCACGTAATAGATAAGAGAGTGTTGGTTTAGTTATTGGTTTACATAATATCGAGGTAATATATGAAACAGTTATCGGTGTTTATTGAAAATACAGAAGGTCGTCTTGAAGAAGTACTTACGCTTCTTGAACAAAAAGATATAAATATTATATCTTTATCACTGGCGGATACAACGGATTACGGCATGTTGAGGCTTATTGTATCCAATCCGGAGCTTGGTAAGGATGCATTGAAAGAAGAGGGATTTTCGGCACATCTTTCCGATGTGGTCGGAATCAAACTGCCCCATACGGTAGGTTCATTAAACAGTGCTCTTCATACCGTCTCAGGCGCCGGTATTAATATTGAATATATGTATGCTTTATGTACCAAAACAGATGAAGCTGCAATTGTTATTAAGCCAAATGATATTACAAAGGCGACAGAAGCACTGACATCTGCAGGATTTTCATTATTCACGGACGGAGATTTATTTTGATGACAAAAACTAAAATGCAGGGTGGCTTAAAGGGTTTTCTCATTAAGCCGCCTTTTAT
>JAZUIS010000026.1:0-6538 GCA_045642345.1 Lachnospiraceae bacterium | reverse complement strand
ACATAAGGATTTTTCTTTAGTATTTCAATTTCATCCGGACTAAATCTTCCTCTTCCCATTTGAATTCCTCCTAACAATAATCATACACTAAAGTACACTTTCTTGTTAGGGGGTTGTGTCTAAACTATAGGGTCCATCTCAACCTGAATTACACTTAATAACATCATATATAACCTCAAGCTGCTGACTCATTAATGTAAGCACTTCAGCATCATCATCAATAATCATAACCCTGTTACGACTCATTATTCTTTAACCTCCTCCAAAAGTATGTTTAAGCCCAAACATACTCTTCTGTATTCTTCAACAAGTACAGAATTAATTGCATCTTTAAAAGTATTATCTTTTCTGAATTCAACCGTTTCTGCCATTTCGGCAAGCAAAAATGCGCCGATTCCCTTGGCACCGGACTTAAGTGAATGTACCTGCAAATAATAATTTTCGTTGGAATCGGGATAAACAAGTCTGCTGATTCCCGATTCGGCATATTCTTTGAACAGGCCGGCTCTTGTTAGGAATTCACCCGTATTTCCCGCATTGAATTCCAGTGCAAG
Organism: Lachnospiraceae bacterium; assembly: GCA_045642345.1. Taxonomy (GTDB): domain Bacteria; phylum Bacillota; class Clostridia; order Lachnospirales; family Lachnospiraceae; genus JAILLW01. The sequence continues at coordinate 5,984 of JAZUIS010000026.1, read as the reverse complement.
TTTAAGATTGATTCCATAAGGCAGTAACATATCCTGATACACTTCAATCTGGTCTACGCTAAGTCCCGTCTCTTCTTCTGTTTCGAGAGGTACCAGTTTGTCCCCTATGAAGCGGCTTAACATCTCGTACAACTTCACAGAGCTTACAGGTTTTGCAAGGAATCCGTCAAAGCCCTTCTTAAGAAGTCTTTCCTCAACTCCGTTCATTATATCTGCCGTAAGCACAACAATCGGAGATTTAAATTCGGGATATTCAGCATGAATTCTCTCCAAAGTCTCAACGCCGTCCATCTTAGGCATACGAAGATCCATAAGCACCAGGTCATAATCCTTAATATCTATCATTTCAAGACATTCTTCACCGCTTTCCACATCATCGGTCTGAATAAGCGTAGGGGACAGGAAGCCCTCAATAACTTTACGGTTAAAGGGATTATCATCAACCACCAGAATTCTGGCATCCGGTGCAATAAAATGCTTAAGCATCTGCTTTGGTGTTTTATCCTCCTGGACAGCCGTCTGCTTCGCCTCATTTTTGGATGCGCAGGCTTCCTGAGGAATATTAACGGTAAACTCAGTTCCTTCACCAAGTACACTTCGGCAGATTATCGTTCCCTTCATTGCATCTACCAGTTCCTTAACAATGGCAAGACCAAGTCCGCTTCCGCTTGTTTCCTTATATATTTCCTGAATTCCGCGTTCGAAGGGCTTAAATATCTTTTGCAAATATTCGGGAGCAATTCCGACACCCGTGTCAGAAACTCTTATTAATATTTTTTTATCGTACTTTACGGAAAAAGATATACTTCCTTCTTTCGTATACTTAACCGCATTACTTAACAGGTTATTTACTATCTTTCGTATTATGCTCGAATCTCCCATAAGATATTCGGGCATTGAATAGTCTATTGTATAATTGAACTCAAGGCCTTTTCTGTTAGCCTGGAACTGCCATATCTTGGCTGTCTCATCAAAAAACAATTGTGCATTCCAGGGTTGATTTATAACTTTTAATCTGCCGGCTTCAATTCTCGTAAGATCAAGCATGTCGTCAATCAGCGAAAGAAGAATCTGTCCTGATATATTGGAATCGTTAACCCACTCTCTTATCTGCTCCGAAGATGTATTTGAAACAATCATTTCATTGGTAGCCATAATCATATTAAGAGGTGTTCTGATATCATGGCTCATCTTGGCAAGGAAATCACTCTTTGCTTTGTTGGCTTCCTCGGCGGTCTTAATTGCCTTGTTAAGTTCTATCTGCTTCTTCCTGTACAATCTCATCTGTACATACATTGTTGTGGCAAGAATCACCGAAACAAGAGTTGCACACAGAACCACATCTTTAACATATCCCATTCCCTCCATGGTAGGAGCCTCCGGAACAGGATAATAATATGTATAAATACATAAAAATCCGTACCAGGCCACTTCTATAATCCCCAGTACAATCATTGTTACGCCATCTATCAGATATGCGGTAAATACTACCGCAAATATAAAGAAGAACGGAAATCCGCTGTGAATTCCGCCGGTAGTTATAAAGAAGAAGGTAAACAGTCCGATAAATACTATGGCAACGGTAAGAATCATTGCCCATCTGTAATTACCTGTTTTGCTGGTATATATTATGAGAGACACGGACACTATCATGCTCACAAGACTGATAATGATAGAAGCCAGACTAAACCCTCCAAGCAGATTTGCTATGGCGCTAATCAAGCTGACCACAGCACCGCAGATGGCCAGAATATTAAAAATACCTACCCTCATATCAGCTCCGGGAGGCATAATGAAATTATATAATTGTGATTTTCCGTTACCTTTACCGTTCAAGATAAATCCTCCAATAATTCACACTAAAATATTATCTTTAATCAACAGATAAATAAACATACTAAAAGTATAAAACTGTAGCCCTGTATTCGGCTGCAGTTTTATACTAATTGCCTATTTATCTTAAATCACTTCTTTAAAATATACTTTTTTACAATCTCGAACAAACCGTAAACAGTCATTCCTATAACTGCCCCTATACCTGCAAATATTACTGCGGTTGCCAAAATACTGTCTGCAGCCATTCTATATCCGAACCCCAGATCATCACTTAAGCAAAAACCTATTATGAACCCTATAACTCCGAATATTGCTATTACTCGTAAAAGTGGCTTGATTTCTGCCGTTTCTTTATCTCTTTGCTTACAATACTCTTCATAGGACTGCTTGGGGGTTGTTCTTATTCTGTATTTGTCTTCAGGTTCAATAAATCCCATATCTACTCCTCTTTGGCCCAGTCAAAAGCGTATGATACCGCTTTCTTCCATCTGCGCACTTTTTTATCTCTTTCTTCCTTATCAATGGCAGGTTCAAAAGACCTGTCAAGACCAACATTATTTATGATATCTTCTTTACTCTTCCAGAAACCTACTGCAATACCTGCAAGATATGCGGCTCCCATCGCCGTAGTCTCTACGCACAGCGGTCTGTTAACCGGAGCACCGGAAATATCCGCCTGCATCTGCATAAGAAGATTATTGGCTGAGGCTCCGCCGTCAACATTAAGAGCCGCCAATTCAATCCCGGAAGCTTCTTTCATTGCTTCAAGCACATCATTAACCTGATATGCCAGTGATTCAAGCGTAGCTCTTATAATATGATACTTGTTAACTCCACGGGTTATTCCGACGATAGTTCCTCTGGCATACTGATCCCAATAGGGTGCACCAAGACCTGTAAATGCCGGTACCACATAGCATCCGTTGGTATCCGAAACTTTCTTGGCCATATACTCAGAATCTGCGGCAGAATCTATGAAGCGCATTTCATCTCTTAACCACTGAATAGCAGCCCCTGCCACAAACACAGAACCTTCAAGAGCATAATTAACCTTGCCGTCAAGGCCCCATGCAATAGTAGTAACCAGTCCGTTATCCGTAAAGATAGGCTTTTCTCCCGTATTCATAAGGAGAAAGCATCCTGTTCCGTATGTATTTTTGGCTTCGCCTTTATTAAAGCAGGTCTGTCCGAATAATGCGGATTGCTGATCCCCTGCGGCACCGCCTATCTTAATTGCACCGCCGAAAAATTCCGGAGCAGCTTCACCATATATATAGCTTGAAGGCATTGCCTTTGGAAGCATACACTTTGGAATATCAAATTCTTTTAATATTTCATCATCCCACTCCAGCGTATTTATATTGAAAAGCAATGTGCGGGATGCATTGGAATAATCCGTTACGTGTACGGCACCTTTTGTAAGTTTCCAGATAAGCCAGGTTTCAACTGTTCCGAATAACAATTTGCCGCTTTCGGCCTTCTGTCTTGCACCTTCCACATTATCAAGAATCCATTTGAGTTTTGTTCCCGAAAAATATGCATCAATAACAAGTCCCGTTTTATTACGGAAGGTATCTGTTAATCCTTTGGCCTTAAGTTCGTCGGCGTATTCGGAAGTTCTTCTGCATTGCCATACAATGGCATGATATATAGGTTCACCCGTTTCCTTATCCCATACAACAGTAGTCTCTCTTTGGTTGGTAATGCCGATGGCGGCAATATCCGCAGCCGTTGCATTCACATTAGCCATGGCCTGCCTTGCAACCTCAAGTTGCGTAGACCATATCTCGTCAGCATCATGTTCAACCCATCCGGGCTTTGGAAAATACTGGGTAAACTCCTTCTGGGCCACACTGCACATTTGGCCCTTTTCATTAAACAATATACATCTGTTACTGGTTGTTCCGGCATCAAGTGCCATAACATATTTAGCCATACTAGTCTCCATTTCACCCGCAGAATCCGAAAGTCACTTTTCGTAAATACATGCTTCAAGCAATTGCGCATACACCCTGAATATACTCTGAATACAATTGCTCATGCTCCCTGAATATACCCTAAATGCAATTGCTCATGCTCCTTAAATATACCCTGAATTCCATTATACAAAAAAAGAGTCCTTAAGAAAACTTAAGGACTTAAAAAATTCCGTAAACTTAACATTAGCAGTCGCGTCTTATGTCTTATTTCTGATGATTTCTCCATTTACTTTATTTGACTGATGTACTGATATCTGATTCCTTGCTAATACTCCTTATTTAGCCTAGGGGTTACGTATTTCAATTGTTTTGCTCGTTTTACGTAATCTTTTTGCTCTTACACTAGCCTGTGGGGTACGTATTTCAATTGTTTTGCTCGTTTTACGTACCCTTTTTGCTCTTACACTGGCCTGTGGGGTACGTATTTCAATTGTTTTGCTCGTTTTACGTAATCTTTCAATATAAGCGTCTTGTTCCGCTTAATCTGAAGCTTAGTTTTGATGAGTTTTATAGAGTTATGAAAAGTTATGAAAAATTATATGCGAAATCCAGCAGGAATAATCTTAAAAGTTTGCAAATGCATACTTCGTTTATTTCATGTTTTTTAACAAAAAACTATTAGTGTGATTTTCAGTATTATCATTCAGCTTGCCACATTTTTTTAATGATCTCATGTCTCTCGCCCTGATAATCTCCCTCTCCGATAAAAACATTCTCAAATCCACATTTCTCCATTACCTTTATCGAAGCTAAATTTTCTTTCAGACATACGCCCCATATAACTTGAAGCGCCTTTCTTTCTGCAATATAGGGCAAAAAAGCCATTACAGCTTCTGTAGCATACCCGTTCCCAGTATATTTTTTTGCAATGTGATATCCAATTTCCCATCCTTCCTCGATAGGAACAAGTTGCACATAGCCAATATTGTTGTCACCCTTAGTAATAACCGGATATACAAGCGGTCCATCTTCGGAATCATATTGACTCATAAGAAACTCAATCGTTTCCCCGGCCTCATCCACAGTTTCAAACACTTCATCCGGCAAAAATCTTCTGTTGTCCTCATCAAGTGAATTCTCATGAACCACCTGTGCCATTTCTTTGTTAAACTCAGTAATAATTAATCTTTCAGTTTCTATTCTCATATATCTATTCCTTACAAAATAAAATATTATTTACTTGCTCTGTTACCCATGCTGCAAAAATGCAGTTATCAATACAAAGACTCCGATTACAAGAAGCGATTAGTTGACGAAGTCGATAAGATTGCCCAACTATATCCTTTATATATGGCCGGAATCGTAAATGACTCGACGGATATCACAGGCAATGCCCTCGAGATTCTAAAACTTCAGGCTGACGGTATGGCCGCCATCACCGAGGCAAAAAAACGCGGTATCCTATAAAAATCACTATTTCCTAAACAGATGCTTCAGTATTTTCTCAAGAAGCCTGTTCCTCTTTAAGAGAAAATACGCGCCACCGGCGACAGTTCCTGAACCGACCACTGCAGATACCGCAACAGCAAGACGTCGCCTGGCTGCTTCTTTCTTGCATCATCAGTTGCCTCGTCTATTATGGCGCTGCTACCATCTGTGACCTCAGTCCCAACTATTACATCACCATTAGTCCTTGCACCCGTATCAATATCAATCTGAGATTGCTCAGCTGCATCAACAGCTTGCTCATCTCCATTATCATCCAAATCCGTATCCGTTTCAGGCATATTTGCGCTTGTAACCGTCCTTTCAGGCGTTACAATTCTCGTACGAAGCACTTCGCTTACTTTCTCCGGAATAATCTCCGGAATATTCTCCGGAATAATCGCCTTCACTACATCACTTAACATCGATATGTTATTAGCTATAGTATTATCATCCGATGAAGAATCACTATTTGATCCGGCATCCACGTTGGACGAAGAATTAGTCGCAGGTTCATAGTGATCTACAAAAGTATGCTCTGCATCTCCTTCAACTGCACCACACATAGCGGATATGTCAATTCCAAGACTTGTTACCGCATCGTTTGTATTGCAAACTATTCTTCAAAAACAAACTCTTCCCCAAAGCTCTTTTTATACAATTCCTTCCAATATGCATCAAAGCCGGGGAAATTAATCTCATCCCCGCTGTTTCCCCTATAACCTTTTATTTTGTAATCGGGAG
>JAZUIS010000025.1:0-9240 GCA_045642345.1 Lachnospiraceae bacterium | reverse complement strand
ATTAATCGATTCCGGTTACTACAAGGAGTCAGATCTTCAGTAATTTAGATAATTAATTTGTTTAATTAGCTAGAATAATAAAATAGGCGGGTTATTTATAACCCGCCTATAATTAAGGAAAAAATGAGTTTTAGGATGTTTATCTATAGTTTGATTTTAGTTAGGAGGGATTAGATTGGCGAAGATATTATTGGAAATGAAACAAATCACCAAGACTTTCCCTGGTGTTAAAGCCCTTGATAATGTTAATTTACAAGTAGAAGAAGGCGAAATCCACGCTCTCGTTGGTGAAAACGGTGCAGGTAAATCAACACTTATGAATGTACTTAGTGGTATTTACCCATACGGAACATACGAAGGCGATATTATATATGATTCTGATGTATGTCAGTTTAATGATATTAAGGATAGTGAAGCTAAGGGTATTGTTATTATCCACCAGGAATTGGCATTGATTCCATATATGACAATTGCAGAGAACATGTTCCTTGGTAATGAAAGAGGTAAGTCATATAAGATTAATTGGGATGAGACAAATGACTTAGCCCGCAAATATATGGAAATAGTCGGACTTAAAGAAAGTCCGCAGACATTGATTAAAGATATTGGTGTAGGTAAGCAGCAGCTGGTTGAAATAGCCAAGGCATTATCAAAGGATGCAAAATTGCTTATTCTTGATGAACCTACATCATCATTAAATGAAACAGATTCGAGAGCATTGCTCGACCTTCTGTTAAAACTTAAAGCAGAACACGGACTTACATCTATTATGATTTCTCACAAACTTAACGAGATTTCATATGTAGCTGATAAGATTACGGTAATTCGTGACGGATCGACAATCGAAACACTTACTAAGGGTGTTGACGATATTTCCGAAGCAAGAATCATTAAGGGAATGGTTGGTCGTGAATTATCAGATAGATTCCCGAAGAGAACAGAAAACTACATCGGCGACGTTATGATGGAAGTAAAGAACTGGAATGTTTATCATCCGCTTTACAGCGAAAAGAAAGTCGTTGATGATGTAAGTATTAATGTTCGTAAGGGTGAGGTGCTTGGTATTTCAGGACTTATGGGTGCCGGCAGAACAGAACTTGCCATGAGTTTATTCGGTAAGAGTTACGGTGAGAATATTTCAGGTCAGTTATTTATTAACGGCAGAGAGGTTCATCTTAATTCGGTACAGGATGCAATCAGACATAAGCTTGCATATGTAACCGAAGACAGAAAAGGCAACGGTTTGATTCTTAGTAATCCGATTAAGATTAATACAACACTTGCTAACCTTGAAGAGGTTTCAGGCAAGGGTGGCGTAATTGATAAGGATAAGGAATATGCGGTTGCGGTTGAATATAAGGAAAAGCTTAAGACCAAATGTCCTACGGTTGAACAGAATGTAGGTAACCTTTCAGGTGGTAACCAGCAGAAAGTTCTTCTTGCAAAGTGGATGTTTGCAGATCCTGATATTCTTATACTGGACGAACCTACAAGAGGTATTGATGTAGGTGCTAAGTATGAGATTTACTGTATTATTAACCAGTTGGTTAGTGAAGGTAAATCGGTTATCATGATTTCTTCTGAACTTCCCGAAGTATTGGGAATGGCTGACAGAGTTTATGTAATGAACGAAGGAAAGATGGTCGGTGAACTTGATATCGCCGATGCAACACAGGAAAAGATCATGGGAATGATAATACAATCGTCCGGAAAGAAGGAGGCTTAAAATGACTAGGGAAAAAACATTAACCTTTATTAAAAAATATACCATGATCATTGTTTTGATTTTGGTTACAGTATTATTTGCAATAGGTACTAAGGGAGCAATCTTGTTACCCATGAACGTTAGTAACCTTATTTCGCAAAATGCATATGTATTTATTCTTGCAACAGGTATGTTGCTTTGTATCTTAACAGGAGGTAACATCGACCTTTCTGTTGGTTCTGTAGTATGTTTCGTAGGTGCTGTTGGTGCGCTTCTGTTAACAGAAACAGCTATGCCTGTATGGGCAATCGTACTTATCGTACTTGCAATCGGTACTTTGATTGGAGCATTCCAGGGCTTCTGGATCGCATTCGTAAGAATCCCTCCTTTCATCACAACACTTGCCGGAATGCTCGCATTCAGAGGTCTGTCTAACGTAGTTCTTGATGGACTTACAGTTTCTATCAAAGATGCTGAAACATTCGTTAACCTCTTTGGTGGCGGTGCTAACTGTTACATCAGTGATTTTTTCGGCGATAACCCTATTAACATTACATGTTTACTTGTAGGCGCTATTGCAGTTGTAGTTTATATTTTTACAAATGTATCATCTCGTGCCAAGAAGGTTAAGAAGGGATACGAAGTTGAAAATGCAGCAGGTTTCTGGGCTAAGTTAATTGTTATCTCACTTGTAATTATTGCATTTGCGTTCAGACTTTCACAGCACAAGGGTATTCCTACAGTACTTATTTGGGTATTACTTGTAGTTATTATTTACGGTTACATTACATCAAATACAACAACGGGTCGTTACTTCTACGCAGTAGGTGGTAACGAAAAGGCTACCAAGCTTTCCGGTATTAATACAGATAAGGTTTACTTCCTTGCTTATACCAACATGGGCTTCCTTGCAGGTTTGGCAGGTATGGTTACAATAGCTCGTCTTACATCAGCTCAGCCTACATACGGTCAGAACTACGAGATGGATGCTATCGGATCATGTTTCATCGGTGGTGCATCTGCATACGGTGGAACAGGTACAGTTCCCGGAGTTATCATCGGTGCTGTTCTTATGGGTGTCATTAACCTTGGTATGTCATTAATGGGTGTTGACCAGAACATGCAGAAGGTTGTTAAGGGCGGTGTTTTACTTATCGCCGTTATCTTCGATGTAGTTTCTAAGCGTGGTAAGTTCTTCGCTAAGAACTAATAAAATACTTAATTTCCTTCCTATGTGAAGGTGATAATGGAATCCTTTAAATTAATATAGTTATATGCTGGGAGACGGATGAAATTATGTTTAGGCATGTTTCATCCGTCTTTCCGTTTTGGGGCGCGCTTTTTTAATAATTTTGTACATTGTAAATGGTGATTTAGACGAATATAATTGTGCCTTGGGGCTTTGACCGTGAGACTTTGAATATGGCTTTACAATGTGAGATTGTGAATTAAGATTGTAACTGCGAGGCTTGAACTTGGAGAAGATGCCCCTGGAGGAGATATGAATCAATTTACACCAAAATTATTTAATGTACTTAAGACTTATACCAAAGAACAATTTATTAAAGATATTGTTTCGGGATTTATTGTTGCAATAATTGCACTTCCCCTGTCCATTGCCTTGGCACTGGCTTCCGGAGTGGGTCCCGAGCAGGGTATCTACACGGCTATATTTGCAGGATTTGTTATATCCTTTTTAGGCGGATCCCGAGTTCAAATTGCGGGACCTACCGCAGCCTTTGCAACGATTGTTGCCGGAATAGTTGCCAAAAACGGAATGGACGGACTTGTTGTTGCAACAATAATGGCAGGAATTATGCTTGTAGTAATGGGCTTTTTGAAGTTCGGTAATCTGATAAGGTTTATTCCCTATACGATTACAACAGGATTTACGACAGGTATTGCGGCTACCATTTTTATAGGGCAGATTAAGGATTTCCTCGGCCTGACATTTAATAATTCTCCTGTTGAAACAATGGACAAGGTAAAAGAGATAATTTCATGTATCGGAACCTTTAATTATCAGGCACTTATTGTAGGCGTTGTGAGTATGCTGATTTTGATATTCTGGCCTAAGAAGCTTGATAAAATCCCGGCTTCCCTTATTGCGGTTATAGTATCTGTTTGTATGGTTAAATTCCTTAAGATGGATGTTAAGACAATAGGAGATTTATATACTATTTCAAATAAACTGCCGGGAATTACCATACCCCATGTTGATATGAATATGATAAAGACACTTCTTCCCGATGCCTTTACAATTGCGGTACTCGCCGGAATAGAGTCACTATTATCCTGCGTGGTATCCGACGGTATGATTGGTTCTCATCATAAGCCGAATGCAGAATTAATAGCACAGGGTGCAGGTAATGTGGTGTCTGCATTATTCGGAGGAATCCCTGCAACGGGAGCTATTGCAAGAACGGCAGCCAATGTCAAAAACGGCGGACGTTCGCCTATAGCAGGTATGGTTCACTCTGTTACCCTCGTACTTATTCTTGTGGTTTTGATGCCTTATGCTGCGTGGATTCCCATGCCTGCCATTGCGGCTATTTTGTTTATGGTTGCATATAACATGGCAGGTCTTAAGGAATTTAATCATCTTATTAAGGTTTCTCCCAAGTCCGATATTGCGGTTTTGCTTGTAACTTTTGTATTAACTGTAGTATTTGATTTAGTAGTTGCCATTGAATATGGTATACTATTGGCAGCAATATTATTCCTTAAGAGAATGTCGGATGTTACCGAGGTAAAGAGCTGGCAGTACATTGGGGACGAATATGATGAAGATGATGACTCCATGAGTATTTCCCTTCGTGCCGTTCCCAAGCATACGCTTGTTTATGAAATTAACGGACCGATGTTCTTTGCCGCAGCGGATAAGTTCCTTCAGATTTCTACAAACGATGATGTTAAGGTAGTTGTCTTAAGAATGAGATCGGTTCCTGCCATGGACGTTTCGGCACTTCATACTCTTGAGAAAATAGTTGCTTCTTGTAAGAAAAAGAATATTACTCTTATTATGTCTCATGTAAACGAGCAACCTATGAATATGATGAAGAAAGCAGGTTTTGACAAACTTGTTGGGGAAGAGAATTTCTGCGAACATATTGATGCTGCTTTGGAGCTTGCTAAGAGTATAGATAAGTAATTAAGATAGATGGAATGGAGATTAGTATGGCAAGAAGAACCCTGTACGGAACAGTTATAGTAACATACAGATGTAATGCGCGTTGCAATATGTGTGACTGCTTTAAGGACCCTTCAAAACCTTCGGATGAAATCACATTGGAGGATATTAAGAAGCTTCCTGAGATGGCGTTTACCAATATTACAGGTGGTGAGCCTTTCGTTCGTCAGGATATCCCCGATATTGTAAGGGAGTTATACAAGAAAAGTGACAGAATTGTCATTTCTACAAACGGATATTTTACCGACCGTATTATAGCGTTGTGTAAGGAATTTCCCAAGGTAGGAATAAGAATAAGTATAGAGGGCTTACAGGAAACCAACGACAAAATCCGCGGTATACCCGATGGCTTTAACAGAGGTTACAATACACTCAAGACTCTTGTTGAGATGGGACATCCGGATGTAGGCTTTGGAATGACTGTTCAGGATATGAACTGCGAAGACCTGGTGCCTTTGTATGATATTTCAAATGAAATGGGAATGGAGTTTGCCACAGCAACTCTTCATAATTCATTCTACTTTAGAAAAACAGATAATAAGATTAATGATAAGTTAAAAGTGGCCCGTAATTTTGAAAAGCTCATTAACGAGCTGCTTAAGTCAAAATCACCCAAGAAGTGGTTTAGGGCATACTTTAATCACGGACTTATTAACTATATATACGGAAACAAGAGACTTCTTCCCTGCGATATGTCCAAGAATGCTTTCTTTATAGATCCCTTCTGCGATGTAATCCCATGTAACGGTATGGCTAAGAAAGCCGTAATGGGTAACCTTAGAGAAACGGATTGGGATACACTTTGGAATTCTGATCAGGCAAAGGAAGTAAGAAGATGTACCAAGCAGTGCGACAGGAACTGTTGGATGATTGGTTCGGCATCCCCTGCCATGCATAAGTACATATGGGTACCCGGCTGGTGGGTAATTAAACATAAGTTCCTTAAGGGCGGTAAGTACCGTCTGGAGGAGAATAAGTTTATAGAGTTTAATTAAAATATAGCGGTGCACATATATATTTTGCCTAGTCACTCGGATTTGTCCGAACTAAGTGAATTACTATTACCTATGCTCGGATCGGCGTAGTTCGACATCCATGTCGAAATTACGCCTAAAACGCACATCCTGTGCGTTTTTCCTAATTGCTTGGAAGTAATTCACTAACTTCGTACTTCATCCTGCGCGACGATGACGTCAAAATATATATGTGCACCGCTATTTATTATTTAAGCAAATGTGTGACAGTAGGGACGGTTCTTTTTGTCACATTTTTAGATGATATGAAAATGGCTGTATTATCAATTATTTTTCCTTGGGGAGTTCTCGTGCAGTTCTTAGTGTTGCGAGTAGCAGGCATGAGCCTGCAGGATGCAGGCGAAAGAACTAACCCCGCCATGGATGGCGAATAGTTCGGTGCCGTTTAGTTGACCATACCGGTTGATGGCAACACTTAGAAATGCTAGGGAACGGACCTGAAAAATCATTGATAATACAGCCATTGCAGACATTTCTAACATAAAAATGTGACAAAAAGAACCGTCCCTACTGTCACATTAAATTGCGATGGGAATATCTTTTATTTGTTCGTGAGTCTCGTAATCGATTGCCTTGACGTCGTCTCTGGTGAACTGATAGAAATCCTTGATTTCGGGATTAAGCCAGAACTTAGGTGCAGGCAGGGGCTCACGGGTGATTAATTCTTTAATCAAATCAACATGTCTGTCATAAATATGGGCATCTGCAATTACATGTACGAATTCGCCTACATACATGTCACATACCTGAGCAAGCATATGAATAAGTACGGCGTACTGTGCCACATTCCAGTTGTTGGCTGCGAGTACGTCCTGAGAACGCTGGTTAAGAATGGCATTTAATGTAAGCTTATCTTCACCGGGACGCTGAGTCACATTAAAGGTCATGCTGTATGCGCAGGGATACAGATTCATTTCGTGTAAATCCTGATGGACGTAAATATTGGTCATAATTCTGCGGGAGAAGGGATTGTTCTTTAAGTCATAAATAACCCTGTCTACCTGGTCCATCATACCTTCTTTATATTGATGTTTAACCCCTAACTGATAACCGTATGCTTTTCCGATGGAACCGTCGGGATCTGCCCATTCATCCCAGATATGAGAATGCAGGTCATTAATATTATTGCTCTTTTGCTGCCATATCCACAGGATTTCGTCTGTGGCGGATTTAAGAGCTGTTTTACGAAGTGTAAGAAGAGGAAACTCTTCACGTAAATCGTATCTGTTTACAACACCGAATTTCTTAATTGTGTAGGCAGGTGTGCCGTCTTCCCAGTGGGGGCGAACCTTCTCGCCTTCGGTGCTTGTGCCGTTTTCAAGTATATCTTTGCACATATTAATGAAAATTGTATCTGCTTTACTCATATCAGTCTCCGTTACGCCTATACCTGCAGGCGTTTCTATAGTAGTTTAATTTTGATTTATTACATGTCCCACTTGTCACAAAGTGAGTTAATCTGGTCTGCAAATTTCGCAAGATCCTTATTTGCACCGCCTTCGTTACGCTGAATAACGGCAAGCAGACGCTGACCAGCGGCCCAGAGTCTTCCGAATACGTCGGAAGCGGCTTTGGCCTTGACTGCCTTCTTAAGAGGAATAGGCTCGGCTTCGTATTCAAGTTTGTTGGTAAGAAGATTAAACTCTGTACCGGAATATGGTGCATAGGCTTTAATTCCGTATTCGACCTGAAGGGTCTCAACGAAGTTCTTACATACCTGATCTTCACCGTGAACCACAAATACCTTACGGGGCTTTTCTTCAAAGGCTGTAATCCATTCTATAAGGCCGTTTTTGTCGGCGTGTCCGGAAAGACCTGCCATCTGCATTATCTTGGCTTCGACCTTGATAGGTTCGCCGAAAAGTTTAACTTCGTCAATGCCGTCAACAATAATACGTCCCAAAGTACCTTCGGCCTGGTAACCAACGAAGAGAATGGTACATTCCTTACGCCACAGATTGTGCTTCAGGTGATGCCTGATACGACCGGCTTCGCACATTCCGGAAGCTGAGATGATTACCTTTGGAGTATTTTCGAAGTTGATGAATTTAGATTCATCGGATGTAATAGCCAACTTAAGACCGGAAAAAGATATAGGATTAATTCCTTTATTTACAAGTTTCATGGCTTCTTCATCGAAGCATGCTATTTCGTTCTTATGGAAAATACTTGTTGCTTCAACAGCCAGGGGGCTATCAACGTAAACGGGGAAATCGCCATGGCCTTTAACAAGATTGTCTTCCTTAATTTTACGGATAAAGTATAGCATTTCCTGAGTACGGCCTACTGCGAATGAAGGGATAACAACGTTTCCGCCGTGGTCAAAGGTTTCCTGAAGGATGTCAGCCAGTTCTCTTACGTAGTTGGGACGCTCCGTAGTGTGAAGTCTGTCACCGTAGGTTGATTCCATAACAACGTAATCGGCGTCTTTGGTATATGTAGGGTCCTTAAGAAGGGGCTGATTCTTATTACCGATATCGCCTGAAAATACTATTTTTTTGGTGACATCACCTTCGGTTGCCCATACCTCGATACTTGAGGAACCGAGAAGATGTCCTATATCGGTAAATCTGATTCTTACGCCTTCGCAGATGTCGATTCCTTTGTCATAGTCACAAGGTACCAGGCGCTTTATAGCTCCGTCGGCATCTTCCATTGTATATATAGGTTCGATGACTTCTTTGCCTGAACTACGTTTAGCCTTTCGGTTTTTCCATTCTGCTTCCTGCATCTGAATGTGTGCGCAGTCACGAAGCATAATGGAACACAAGTCACAGGTGGCTGCGGTAGCATAAATTGAACCCCTAAAGCCACGTGATATAAGAAGCGGAAGCATTCCCGAATGGTCTACGTGGGCATGCGTCAAAAGCACATAATCAATCATTGCTTCCGATACCGGTAATTCGGCATTTTCGAAAACATTGGTACCTTGTTCCATTCCGAAATCAACCAGAATATGTTTGCCACCAACCTCAAGGTAATGGCAGGAACCGGTAACTTCATGGTCGGCACCGATAAATACTAATTTCATATGAAATAACCTCCCCCTTTTATTAATTATTTGATGCAACAGATGTACTGCTTATATTGCTCATTCCATGTAACTGATGCGTTACTTTATCGTAATGCAGCTGCTTAATTGGTTTTGTTATTGTCCGCATCATCGGTTCCTTCCGACGTTGCGGCATTTGATAAAGGCATAATGTAATTATCCTTATATGAGTAGTTACATCTTAAGCAGGTGTAAATTGTATAACCCTGCTGTGTTTCGGTAGGTGCAACAAATGTTGCCATAAACTTATGATTGTTAA
>JAZUIS010000024.1:0-28499 GCA_045642345.1 Lachnospiraceae bacterium | reverse complement strand
GAGAAGTCGGCTAAGGTTGTTGTACCTGATTATCAGCTTTCACTTGCTATCGGTAAGGAAGGTCAGAACGCACGTCTTGCTGCAAGATTAACAGGTTACAAGATTGATATTAAGTCAGAGACACAGGCTAAGGATGCTCCGGGCTTCCGTTATGAAGACTATGTTGATGATGAGTACGATGAAGAAGAAGAGTACTTAGAGGAAGATTACGAGGGTGAAGATGCCCAGGAGTCAGAAGAGGCAGATGAATAATCCTGTATTTTCTTTATTGAGCCTGGCGGCACGCGGACGCAACCTGGTTTCGGGCGAGTTCAGTGTTGAGAAGGCAATTAAAGAGCATAAAGCATCTATCGTAATATTAGCAACAGATGCTTCGGATAATACCAAGAAGAAGTTTACCGATTCCTGTGCATTCTATAATGTCAGGGTTTATATCTTTGGAACCAAAGACGAACTGGGACATGCCATAGGATGTATGGAAAGAGCATCGATAGCTGTTATCGACAAAGGACTGGCGGACAGCATCGCAGCCAAAATCGAATTATTATCCGAAACATAACGGAGGAAATAAATGAAAGTTAGTGAATTAGCAAAAGAATTAGAATTATCCAATAAAGAAGTCTTGGAATTCTTTGCTTCCGTAGGGGTAGAGGCCAAGGCCCATAATTCTTCGGTATCCGATGAGGATGCCGATAAGGCAAGGGCTAATTTCGGTGCCGCAAAAGCTCCTGCCAAAGAAAAGAAAGCCACAAAAGATGAAGCAAAAGATACGAAAAAGGAAGCTGCAAAGGAAGCTCCCAAGGAGGCGAAGGCACCTGCCAAAGCTCCTGCGGATGATGCTCCCAAGAAGAAAAAGAGTATCATTTTCGTGGCAAACAATAATAATTCCGGTATGGGTCAGAATAAGCCTAATCAGCAGCGCCCTGCAGGACCTCGTCCGGGCCAGGCATCATCACGTCCCGGTGCAAACCAGGTTCAGCATAAGATAATTAAGCCTATTACGGCACCTACATCGGTTGATACAACATCCGATTTCAGAGAGAATGCACGTAAGCTTGATGAAGCACAGGCACAGCGTAACAGAAGCGAAAGGAACCGTACCAATGAAAAGACTTCTGATGTTACTTCAAACGTTCAGGTCAAAGGGGATGAAGGAAGCAGACCTTCAAGACCTCAAGGAAATAATAATGCAAATCAGGACAATCGTAAGGCGCCTTCGGATAACAGCGCTAATAGCAGGCCTGATAAGCGCGATAAGAACAATTCTGAACGTTTCGATAACCGCGATGGAAGGCAGAAAGATAGATCTTTCCAGGACAACCGTCAGGCTAAGCCCGGAATGCTCGAGAATGCTCCGTCCGGTGCAAAAGAAGATAAGAGAAATAAGAGTAAGGATCAAGACAGAAAGTCTAAAAAGGACCATATCTATGAGGACGAGCAGGAGATAAAGAATCGTTCAAAGACAGGAAGATTCATTAAGCCCGAAAAGAAGGTTGAAGAAACCGTAGAAGAATCTATTAAGGTTATTACACTTCCTGAGTCACTTACAATTAAGGACCTTGCGGACAAGATGAAACTGCAGCCTTCCGCAATTATCAAGAGGCTTTTCTTACAGGGACAGATTGTTACCGTTAATACGGAAGTTTCTTATGAAGAAGCCGAGAACATTGCCATGGAATATGAAATCCTTTGCGAAAAGGAAGTTAAGGTTGATGTTATCGAAGAACTTCTTAAGGAAGATGAAGAAGACGAAAAAGACCTTGTTACACGTCCTCCAGTTATCTGCGTAATGGGTCACGTTGACCATGGTAAAACATCATTGCTTGATGCTATCCGTAAGACTAACGTTACAGACAGAGAAGCAGGCGGTATCACACAGCACATCGGTGCTTATACGGTTAATGTAAAAGGACAGAGTATTACATTCCTTGATACTCCCGGACATGAAGCATTTACCGCTATGCGTATGAGAGGTGCCAATTCTACAGATATTGCAATCCTTGTTGTAGCTGCAGACGACGGTGTTATGCCTCAGACAGTTGAAGCTATTAACCACGCTAAGGCAGCAGGCATCGAAATCGTTGTAGCCGTTAATAAGATTGATAAGCCCGGTGCAAATATAGACAGAGTTAAGCAGGAAATGACAGAGTATGAGCTTATTCCCGTAGACTGGGGCGGAAGCACTGAGTTCGTGCCTGTATCCGCTAAGTCAGGTGAAGGAATCGATACTCTTCTTGAGACAATTCTTCTTACTGCAGAAATTCTTGAACTTAAGGCTAATCCCAACAGATTATCCCGTGGTCTTGTTATTGAGGCAGAACTTGATAAGGGACGCGGAC
Organism: Lachnospiraceae bacterium; assembly: GCA_045642345.1. GTDB lineage: Bacteria > Bacillota > Clostridia > Lachnospirales > Lachnospiraceae > JAILLW01. Next base: position 26,160 of record JAZUIS010000024.1, on the reverse strand, counting down.
CTGTTGCAAGATTCCTTGTTCAGAAGGGTACACTTCATGTAGGTGATTTCATTTCCGCAGGTGCGGCTCACGGTAAAGTAAGAGCCATGATTGACGATAAGGGACGCAGAGTTAAGGATGCCAAGCCTTCTACTCCTGTAGAAATCTTAGGTCTTTCGGATGTTCCTTCGGCAGGTGAAGTATTCATAGCTCATGAAAGTGATAAGATTGCAAAGCAGTATGCCGAAACATATGTAGCTCAGAATAAGGAGAAGAAGGTTGAAGAAACAAAGGCTAAGATGAGCCTTGATGATTTGTTTAACCAGATTCAGGCCGATAACCTTAAGGAACTTAACATTATCGTTAAGGCCGATGTTCAGGGTAGTGTTGAAGCAGTTAAGCAGTCCCTTACCAAACTTTCAAATGAGGAAGTTGTTGTTAAATGTATTCACGGCGGTGTTGGTGCAATCAATGAATCCGATGTTGTTCTTGCTTCTGCATCATCCGCAATTATTATCGGATTTAACGTACGTCCCGATGCACAGGCTAAGGCCCTTTCGGAGCGTGAAGGCGTAGAAATCAGATTATACAGAGTAATTTATCAGGCTATCGAAGAAATCGAAGCAGCTATGAAGGGTATGCTTGATCCCGTATTCGAGGAGCAGGTTATCGGACATGCTGAAGTTCGTCAGATATTCAAGGCTTCGGCTATCGGTAATATTGCAGGTGCCAAGGTTATGGACGGATACTTCGAGCGTAACTGTCTCGTTCGTATCACTCGTGACGGCGAACAGATTTACGAAGGCAAGCTTGCTTCCCTTAAGAGATTCAAGGATGACGTTAAGGAAGTTAAGGAAGGCTACGAATGTGGTCTTGTATTCGAAGAGTTCGATCAGATGCAGGAACTTGACTGGGTAGAAGCATACAAGATGGTTGAGGTTCCAAGATAGTATAAAAGGACAAAGATATGAGAAAAGACAGTAATAAATATTCTCGAATTAATGTAGAGGTATTGCGAGAACTGGCAAACATAATTCGTGGGGGCATAAAAGACCCCCGCGTCAGTCCTATGACTTCGGTTATTGCCGTTGAAGTGGCCCCGGATTTAAAGACATGCAAAGCATGGATAAGTGTACTGGGGGATGAGCAGGTAATAGCCGATACTTTAAAAGGACTTCAGTCTGCGGAAGGTTATATAAGAAGAGAACTTGCTCACAGAATTAACCTTCGTAATACTCCCGAAATTCGTTTTTACGTGGATGAATCAATTGCATACGGTGTTCGTATGTCCAAGATGATTGATGACGTTGTTGCGGATATTCCGGAACGTGACGAAAACGAACTTGAGGGAAAATATAAGAATTTGGAAGATATTTAAGTCGGAGATAAGTATGAATTTATTAAAAGAACTAAAAGGTGCAAATACCATTGGTATCAGCGGTCATATTCGTCCTGACGGCGACTGCGTCGGTTCTGTTATGGGACTGTATCTTTACCTTAAGAAGGCACTTCCCAAGGCTAAGATTATCCCTATGATAGAGGAGCCGGCTCCTGAGTTTTCGTGCATTAAGGATATAAAGGATATAGTATCCGACTTTAACCCCGGGGTTGATAAGTTTGATGTCTATATCGGCCTTGATTGTTCATCTCCGGACAGATACGGGGAGGCCGAAAAGTTCTTTAACGAAGCAAAGAAGAGAATTGTGGTGGATCATCACATATCAAACGAGGGGTTCGGAGATGCCAAATATATAGACGGTCACGCATCTTCAACCTGTGAACTTGTATATGATTTGCTTAAGAAAAAGTATATGGATACGGAAATTGCCAAGGCATTGTACATAGGCATGGTTCATGATACGGGTGTATTCCAGTATTCCTGTGTAAGTCCCAAGACCCTTACTATTGCAGCGGATTTAATTTCCTACGGATTTGATTTTTCGGCTATCATCGACGAAACATTTTATGAAAAAACAAGAGTCCAGAACGCAATGCTGGGAAGAAGCCTTGTTGAAAGCATCTTCTTTATGGACGGTAAATGTGTAGTTGCCAAAGTGGATCAGAAGATGATGGATTTTTACGGTGCAACACCCCATGACTTCGATGGTATCTGCAATCAGATGCGTTACACCAAGGGAGTGGAAGTTGCGATATTCATGTTTGAACTTGAACCCGGTACCTACAAGGTATCCCTTCGTTCCAAGGGCAATGTGGATGTATCAAAGATTGCCAAGTTCTATAACGGCGGCGGCCATCAAAGAGCTGCCGGATTTACTATGGCAGGCACCTTCCATGATGTTGTAAACAATCTGTCGGATTCGATTGCAATGCAACTGGGAAAGTAATTATGTAAACCGACACAGCGAATATACACAGTTATATTAATCAATGCTGATGGATAGAATGCATTATGTAAACCATGAACGGAATTATTAACGTATATAAGGAGCAGGGCTTTACATCCTTTGATGTGGTTGCCAAACTCCGCGGAATATTAAAAACTAAAAAAATAGGACATACCGGAACTCTCGACCCTGAGGCGGTGGGAGTTCTTCCTGTTTGTATCGGTAATGCTACCAAGGTATGCGATTTGCTTACGGACAAAACCAAGGAATATGTAGCACATCTTAGGCTGGGAATAGTTACGGATACTCAGGATATGACGGGAACCGTATTGGAAAACCATGAGGCAGAATTGGCGGGAATTTCGGATGAACAGATCCGCGAAACGATTCTTGGCTTCGTAGGTGAGATTGAGCAGATTCCGCCCATGTATTCGGCAATCAAGATTGACGGCCAAAAACTCTATGATTTAGCCCGAAAGGGTATTGAGGTAGAGCGTAAGGCAAGACGCATAACAATAAAAGAAATTGAAATCCTTGATGAATACGACGGTTTACATAACACCAAAACTGCTGCGACCGACAGCAAAAATCCAAATGATGATGCGGAAAACGATTTACATAAAGTTGTCGTAATACGTGTCGTATGTTCTAAAGGAACATATATAAGAACCCTGTGTCATGATATAGGACGTAAGCTTGGATGCGGCGGATGTATGGAGCATCTTGAAAGAACAAGGGTCGGAAACTTTACTGTTGAGGATGCCTATACACTTTCGGAAATAGAGGCATTAAAAGAAGAGAATGGTTTACATAATATTATCATGTCTGTAGACTCCGTGTTTAAAGAGTATCCGGAACTTCATGTTACTCCTGAAGGAATGAAGGCGCTTAATAACGGAAATCAGCTGCAACCGGGCACAATAAGCGAGGTGGCCGATAATCCGGAGTTTAAGTTAAAGGCGAAACAGGTTTACAGAATATATAGTTATGACAACCAATTTTACGGTGTGTTTGAGTATCACAGCGGATGGAATGTATTAAAGTCGGTTAAGATGTTCTTACCCACGGAATAGTGTATTAATGAAGATTATTAATGAAAAAGAATTTCATATAGATGAGCCTACGGTAGTGGCAATCGGTAAGTTTGACGGAATTCATCTTGGACATGTTGAACTTATTAAGCACATGCTTGAGGCTAAAACAAAGCTTGGATGTAAGAGCGCGGTATTCACTTTTAATATGTCGGCGGCTTCGTTTTTTGCGGGCAAAGATATAAAAGAGATTACCACGATAAGCGAGAAACGTGTGATTTTTGATTCTCTTGGGATAGATTATCTGGTGGAATTTCCCCTGGATAATGAAACGGCGGGAATATTGCCGGAAGACTTCATTAAAGACATCATGAAGAACATGATGAACATGAAGTACATTGTGGCGGGGGATGATGTATCATACGGAAAATTCGGTAAAGGAGACGCGGATTTATTAATGAAACTGTCCGAAAGTCTGGATTACCGGGTGGAAATAATCGACAAGGTAAAATATGACCTTAAGGATATTTCTTCAACCTATGTGCGGGATGAAATAACACTGGGTCACATGGATATGGTAACTAAACTTCTGGGACATCCCTACAGTTTCGCGGGAGTTGTTGAATCGGGCCATAAGCTTGGACGGACACTGGGATTTCCGACCATGAATCTGTACCCGGATGAAGCTAAAATTCTGCCGCCTATGGGAGTATATTATTCGGAAGTGCTTTTTGAAGGTGCAACCTATCCCGGACTTACCAATATAGGGGTTCGTCCGACGGTATCAAATGACAATTGTGTTTCCGTCGAAACATATTTATATGATTTTGACATGGATATGTACGGTAAAGAAATAATCACCCGTATCCTTGATTTCAAAAGACCCGAAATGAAATTTGATTCCAAAGAAGCCTTAAAAGCGCAAATGGAAATTGACCTAAGTGAAGGAAGAAAGTATCATAGACTCTAGGGGGATACAATTATGGCCAAAGTTGGGGCAACCGACCGTAATCAATTTGGAATTGCCGGCGATAAATCACAGGTATTTAAATTTACCAATCCTGATTTTGCTGCATTTATCACTTTTAACGGTCTTAAAAAGAATATGCGTTACGCAATCACCGATCACTGGCATGATGAGGTGGAATTTATTTATGTTACAAAGGGTAGCATGAAGTACAGCATCGAGGGCGAAATTATCACTCTTAGGGAAGAAGAGGGAGTTATCGTTAATTCCCGTAAGCTTCATGTGGGATTATCGGATAACGGTGCTGCCAACGATTCTTATTGTGTAATACTTCATCCGATGCTTTTGTCGGTGTCCAAATATATGGATCAGACATATATCGAGCCGATAATTAAGAATCCGAATCTGCCTTATATTAAACTGTCGCGTGAAGTTGATTGGCAGGGCAGAATTCTTGATGATATCAAGGCAATTTATGATTCCAAGACAGTTAAATACGGTGAAATAAAAGTGGTGGAGCTGTTCTTTAATATATGGTTCAATCTGTATTCGAACGTACCCCACGAAGTTGAAGACAATATACGTAACAATCATCATCTTGTTATTTTAAAAGATATGATTTCCTATATTCATGATCATTATAAAGAAAAGATATCCCTTGAAGATATTTGCTCGGCAGGGGGTGTGGGCAAAACAATGGGAACCAATATATTTAACGAATACGTTAACAAGACTCCCGGCGAGTTCCTAAAGGATTACAGGATTCAAAAGAGTATACGTCTTTTGCAGGAAACGGACATGACAGTTACTGAAATCTGTTATGAGACAGGTTTTGCGGGAGCGAGTTATTTCGCAGAAACTTTCAAAAAATATATGGGTAAGAGCCCACTTGAATATCGTAAGGAAAAAACTGATTACAGAACGCTTATGCATTATGCGGGAGAAGAGTAATTATAACATTATGTGGGAGAAGCGTAATTATAACTTTACATAATCTAAGAAGTGTGTTAATATAGCTAAGTTGTGAATTCAGCCTTCACTCGGAATCAGGAAACTCCAACCGGTTCTTAGTGTTCGGCGGTTAGCGCATAGCGCGCAATAGAGTAATCATAGGAGGAAATATCATGATTTCAAAAGAAAAGAAAGCTGCTATCATGAAGGAGTATGCTACATGCCCTAATGATACAGGATCACCTGAAGTACAGGTTGCAGTATTATCAGCAAGAATCGCTGAGTTAACAGAGCACTTAAAGGAGCACCCACAGGACAATCACTCTCGTCGTGGTATGCTTAAGTTAGTAGGTCAGAGACGTGGCCTTTTAAGATATCTTAAGGATAAGGATATCAACAGATACCGTGCTTTAATCGAAAAGCTTGGTTTAAGAAAGTAATTAAGGTTAAGCGGAGCGCGAAATGCGACTCCGCTTTTACTGCTTTTTTAAGTTTTAATTTTGTGTAACAGGGCAAGGTCCTGATTCTTTGTCAAAAGGTAAATAGTGTTATCATTTTTGAATGCCGGATGATGGCAGTATTTGCTTTTTGACTCAGGTCTTTGCCTAAAAAATATATCTTTGTCCTTCGGGACAAAAGTAGGTAAAGGAGAATGAATATGTACAATTCTTATTCAATGGAATTGGCCGGCCGTACACTTACTGTTGATATTAACAGAGTAGGTAAGCAGGCTAATGGATGTGCATTCATGCACTACGGCGATACAACAGTATTATGTACCGCAACAGCATCAGACAAGCCAAGAGACGGAATCGATTTCTTCCCTCTTTCGGTAGAGTACGAAGAGAAGCTTTACGCTGTAGGAAAGATTCCCGGAGGCTTCAACAAAAGAGAAGGAAAGGCATCAGAGAACGCTATCCTTACATCACGTGTAATTGATAGACCTATGCGTCCTTTATTCCCTAAGGATTACAGAAACGATGTAACCTTAAACAACATGGTAATGTCAGTAGATCCTGAGTGCAGACCTGAATTGGTCGCTATGCTCGGTGCATCTATTTCTACATGTATTTCAGATATTCCTTTTGACGGCCCCTGCGCTATGACACAGGTTGGTATGATTAACGGTGAGTTCATCATCAACCCTTCTCAGCAGCAGTGGAAGGAAGGTGACCTTAACCTTACAGTAGCTTCTACCAAGGAAAAGGTTATCATGATCGAAGCAGGTGCTAACGAAGTACCCGAAGCTAAGATGATCGAGGCTATCTACAAGGCTCATGAAGTTAACCAGACAATCATTGCTTTCATCGACAAGATTGTTGCAGAGGTTGGTAAGGCTAAGCACGACTATACTTCATGTGCTATTCCCGAAGAGTTATTCGCAGCTATCCGTGAGATCTGCCCTCCCGAAGAAATGGAGACAGCAGTATTCACAGATGATAAGCAGACTCGTGAAGGCAACATCAAGGAAATCACAGAGAAGTGTGAAGAGAAGTTCGCTGAGAACGAAGAGTGGCTTGCAATCCTCGGTGAGGCTATTTACCAGTACGAGAAGAAGACAATCCGTAAGATGATTCTTAAGGATCACAAGCGTCCCGACGGAAGAGAAATTACACAGATTCGTCCTTTGGCTGCAGAAGTTGATATTATTCCGAGAGTTCACGGTTCTGCTATGTTCACACGTGGACAGACACAGATTTGTAACGTATGTACACTTGCTCCTTTGTCAGAGGCTCAGAAGGTTGACGGTCTTGATGACAATGAGACAGTAAAGAGATATATGCACCACTACAATTTCCCTTCATATTCCGTTGGTGAAACTAAGCCTTCACGCGGACCCGGACGTAGAGAAATCGGTCACGGTGCTTTGGCAGAGAGAGCTTTGATTCCTGTATTACCTTCAGAAGAAGAGTTCCCTTACGCAATCAGAACAGTATCAGAAACATTTGAATCAAACGGTTCTACATCAATGGCTTCTACATGTTCATCTTGTATGTCACTTATGGCTGCAGGTGTTCCTATTAAGAAGATGGTTGCAGGTATCTCTTGCGGACTTGTAACAGGTGAAACCGATGACGATTTCGTATTATTAACAGATATCCAGGGTCTTGAGGACTTCTTCGGTGATATGGACTTTAAGGTAACAGGTACTACAGACGGTATCACAGCTATCCAGATGGATATTAAGATCCACGGTTTAACACGTCCTATCGTTGAAGGTGCTATTGCAAGATGTCGTGATGCAAGACTTTACATCATGGATAACTGCATGAAGCCTGCTATTGCAGTGCCTCGTAATGAAGTTGGTAAGTACGCTCCCAAGATTATCTCAATGCAGATTGATCCCGATAAGATTGGTGATGTTGTTGGCCAGAGAGGTAAGACAATTAACGAGATTATCGCTCGTTGTGATGTTAAGATTGATATTACAGACGACGGAATGGTTTCTGTATGCGGTACAGATAAGGATGGAATGGACAAGGCTATCGAGTACATTAAGACTATCGTAACCGACTACGAAGAAGGCCAGATGTTCGACGGTGTTGTAGTTTCAATCAAGGAATTCGGTGCATTCGTTGAATTCGCTCCCGGTAAGGAAGGAATGGTTCACATTTCTAAGATTGCCAAGGAAAGAATCAACCATGTAGAAGATGTTCTTACATTAGGTGACAAGGTTAAGGTTGTATGCCTCGGTAAGGATAAGATGGGCAGAATGAGTTTCTCAATGAAGGATGTTGAGCAATAAAATTTGTAGTTTAAAGTAAAGAAGTCCGCGGAGGAAAATCCGCGGACTTTTTTCATTTATAAGAAACGGCTCCAATGAACCCAAAAAGTCCGTGAGGATGTACACTCGTGCTTTATATTATTAACAAAATATGTTATAGTATAAGTTGTGTTTTTATGTAGAATTGGTATAACTGTACGCTAAAATTAAGTTTACATAACAATGCATAATATTTTGGCAAAGGAGAAAATACGATATGAGTAAGAGAGTTTTTCTTATTGTTTTAGACAGTTGCGGTATCGGTGAAGAACCTGACGCCGATTTGTTCGGTGATGTCGGAACGAATACCTTAAAGTCCTGCTCCACCAGCAAGTATTTTGATATGCCAAACCTTAAGAAAATGGGCCTTTTTAATATAGACGGCGTTAAAGACTGGGCTACCCCGGTTGATAATCCGACAGCTTCCATAGCGCGTCTTAGAGAACGTTCCATGGGCAAAGATACAACGATAGGTCATTGGGAGATAGCAGGTATTTATTCACCTAATCCCCTTCCTACTTATTCGAACGGTTTTCCTAAGGAAGTTCTTGATGAATTCAGCCGCGTGGTTGGAAGAGGTGTTCTATGCAACAAGACATATTCCGGCACCGAAGTAATTAAAGACTACGGTGATGAGCATGTTAAAACGGGTGACCTTATTGTGTACACTTCCGCAGACAGCGTATTTCAGATAGCAGCTCATGAGGATGTTGTTCCTCTTGAAGAACTGTATGATATCTGTCGTAAGGCAAGAGTTATGCTTCACGGTGAACACGGCGTGGGAAGAGTTATTGCAAGACCGTTTATAGGTACAAGCGGTAATTATGAAAGAACATCCCATCGTCATGATTTTTCAATTGATCCGCCTAAGGATACCATGCTTGATAATCTTAAGGATATCGGTAGAGACGTAATTGCCGTGGGTAAAATAAAGGATATATTTGTGGGACGCGGAATTACGGAATTTACTTATACTTCCGGTAATGAAGAAGGCATCGAAAAGACACTTGAATATCTTGATAAGGATTTTGACGGACTGTGTTTTATTAATCTTGTTGATTACGACATGCTTTACGGTCACAGAAGAGATATAGACGGTTATGCCAAAGCGCTTAATTACTTTGACAGTAAGATTCCTGAGATAGTAGATAAGATGAGAGATGATGATCTGCTTATGATTACGGCGGACCATGGTTGTGATCCGGGATTTCTTAAGACAACCGACCATACGAGAGAATACATACCTCTTATTATGTATTCAAAGAGCCTTACGCCTGTTAATTACAATACAAGACAGACCTTCTCGGACATCGGCGCAACGGTTCTTGACTATCTTGGTGTAGAGGGAAATATCGAAGGCGAAAGTCTGCTTGGCTGACGTACAAAGATATAAATAATCGGTTAATAAAATAATTTAGTTTGAGGATAATTATGGGAAAATTTGATAAAGAAATAAACAGGCGTCGTACCTTTGCGATTATTTCGCATCCCGACGCAGGTAAGACTACACTTACCGAGAAATTCCTTCTCTACGGAGGGGCCATTAATCTTGCCGGCTCCGTAAAGGGTAAGGCAACGGCAAGACACGCGGTTTCCGACTGGATGGAAATCGAAAAGGAACGTGGTATTTCGGTTACAAGTTCAGTGCTTCAGTTCGAGTACGACGGATTTTGTATTAACATTCTGGATACTCCGGGACATCAGGATTTCTCGGAAGATACCTACAGAACACTTATGGCTGCCGACTCGGCGGTAATGGTTATTGATGCAAGCAAAGGTGTAGAGGCTCAGACACGTAAGCTCTTTAAGGTCTGCGGTATGAGAGGAATTCCGATCTTTACATTTATTAACAAGCTTGACAGAGATGCCAACGATACATTTGAACTGCTTGACGAAATCGAAAAAGAATTGGGAATCGCAACCTGTCCCGTTAACTGGCCGATTGGTTCAGGTAAGGCTTTTAAGGGCGTATACGACAGAAAGAGACAGTGCGTAATAACATATTCCGATACGGAAAAGGGTACCAAGGAAGGTGCCACATTAGAGGTTAACGTTAATAATCCCGAGGAACTTAAGAAGGCTATAGGAGATGAAGCGGCTGCTACCTTAATGGACGAAATTGAATTATTGGACGGAGCTTCGGCCGAGTTTGATATAGATGAGGTTCAGTCAGGTAAGCTTACTCCCGTGTTCTTTGGATCGGCTCTTACCAACTTCGGTGTAGAGTTCTTCCTTCAGCACTTCCTTGATATGACAACAACACCCCTGCCACGTAAAACTGACGGTGGTGTCATAAGCCCTACGGAAAATGACTTCAGTGCTTTCGTATTTAAGATTCAGGCTAACATGAACAAGGCTCACAGAGACAGAGTTGCCTTTATGAGAATATGTTCCGGCAAATACGATGCCGCAATGGAAGTTAAGCATGTACAGGGCAATAAGGTAATGAGATTAAGCCAGCCTCAGCAGATTATGGCCGATTCACGTAAGATACTTGATGAAGCTTATGCAGGCGATATTATAGGCGTATTTGATCCGGGTATTTTCAGCATAGGTGATACACTTTGTATGCCTAAGGAAAACATCGTGTATGAAGGAATTCCCACATTCGCTCCGGAGCATTTTGCCAGAGTACGTCAGGTAGATACCATGAAACGTAAACAGTTCGTTAAGGGTATCGAACAGATAGCTCAGGAAGGTGCGATTCAGATATTCCAGGAATTTAATTCCGGAATGGAAGAGATAATAGTAGGTGTTGTAGGCGTACTTCAGTTTGATGTGCTTAAATATCGACTTGAGAATGAATATAATGTAGAAATCAAACTTGAACCCCTTCCTTACGAGCATATCAGATGGATTGAGAACAAAGATATGGACTTTAGCAAGATCGTGGGAACATCCGATATGAAGAAGGTTAAGGACTTAAAAGGAAATGCTTTGCTTTTGTTCATCAATGCATGGTCTGTGGGTATGGTTCTTGACAGAAATCCGGGACTTGTTTTGTCAGAGTTCGGACGGGAATAGGAATATTAGTAATTAGTAAATATGAAGAATGTTGTTTTAAATAAATTGGTTGCTGCGGCTCTTTGTGTCGTAACTGCCCTTGGCTTTTGTGCCTGCGGTTATGACGAATCCATGGAAAAAGCCCAGGAAGTCGTTAATGAAGTAGCAACCGGAATGGCCCGGACAATTTCTGAGGCTTCAACTGAATATCTTAAAGAAGATGGGACCTATGACGGTGTTGAATATCTGACACAGGATGATACTTATCAGAAGGGTTCCGAAGAAAAAGAAATAGCTTCCGAAAAGGCTCTTAAAGACGCTACTGTTATTTCGGAAGACGAGGTTATGAATGCTTTGGCTCATAACCAGCATTTATACTATTTTATCCAGCTTGATAACGATGAGCGTAAGGTATATGCCGAAATTTATTGTGCAATAAGGGACATGATGGAAGATGTTACCCTGTCCACATTAAATATAGACAGAGTCGACAAGGTTTTTAAGTATGTTTACTATGATCATCCGGAATTCTTTTATGTATCCGGATACACATACACCAAGACACTGCTTAACGAAGAACCTGTAAGTCTTGCCATAACGGGATATTACACAATGACCGAATCGGAGGTCAAAGCATATAAAGAATACGTAAATAACTATGTGGTTGATTATAAGAGCGCTCTTGGTGATTACGTAGAAAATGCAGACGATTATAACCTGATTAAGTTTACTTATGAGTACGTAATAGATCATACCGATTATGATGAAAATGCACCTCATAATCAGAGCATAATTTCGGTAATGGTATACGGAAACAGCGTATGTGCCGGATATGCCAAAACAATACAGTATCTGCTTAATGAATGCGGTATTGCCACCACCTTCGTAATGGGTCAGGCAATGAACGGGGAACCTCATTCATGGAATCTTATAATGGCTGACGGCGAATATTATTATATGGACGTTACATACGGCGATGCATCATATTCTTTGACCGGTGCGGCCGAGGAAATGTCCCAGTCACTGCCTAAGATAAATTACAATTATATGCTTATGGACTATGAGGAAACAGCCAATACGCATATATTCGAAAACCCCGAAATCATGCCGAGAACTACGGCAATTGCAGATAATTACTTCATAAGGGAAGGACTGTACTTTACGGAAGTTAACAAGGAACAGCTTGGCGCAGCATTTAAGAATGCGTATTTTAGAAATGACGAGTATGTCATGCTTAAGATGGATTCCACAGGTACTTACGAAGCGGTATGGGAATATCTGCTTGATGAACAAAAGGTATTTGATTATCTTCAGAATCACAACGGTACTGTAGCCTATGCTCAGAATAAGGACCAGTTGTATATGATTTTCTGGATATAAAATAATTCATGCGAAAGGAAGAGAGTATGAGTAACAAAATAGAGAGCCCTAAGTATACACTTAGAGAAAATCTTAGTAACGGTTCGGTTAAGATTGCAGATGATGTTATTGCAATGATAGCCGGTATTGCCGCAACGGAAGTTGACGGTGTATGTGCCATGGCAGGCAATGTTGGAAACGATTTGCTTAGCAAAGTCGGTGTTAAGAATCTTGCCAAGGGTGTTAAGGTACTTATTTCAAACGGTACGGTTAAGGTTAATCTTGCTATCGTGGTTGATTACGGATTTAATGTGCCTGCAGTATCCTTAAAGGTACAGGATAAGGTTAAATCAACAATCGAGAGTATGACAGGATTGGTAGCTACGGATGTAAATATCAGAGTAGCCGGAGTAAATGTAGGAGCAAGGTAATAAATTAGTATGACCAGATCAAAATTACGTGAAGAATTATTCAAACTGCTGTTTAGAGTTGAATTTAACGAAAGAGAAGAAATGGGTGAACAGCAGCAGCTTTTCTTCGAAGAAGAGACAGCAATTTCCGAAAGCGAAAGAGACGAGATTAAAGCTAAATGCGATGCAATTTTGGCTAAGCTTGACGAAATCGATGCTTCTTTAAATGAGAAAATCACAGGATGGAACACGGAACGTGTAGGCAAAATCGAACTTACAATACTTCGAATTGCTGTTTATGAGATTAAGGATGACGAGGGTGTTCCAACAGGTGTGGCAATTAACGAAGCCGTAGAACTGGCTAAGAAATTCGGTCAGGATGGTGCGTCTTCTTTCGTAAACGGAGTGCTTGCTAAGTTTTCATAATGGCTAATGTTTATTCTGTATCTAAGATAAATGCATACATTAAGGGGCTGTTTAACGAAGACTTTTTGCTGGGTGACGTTAGTGTCAAAGGCGAAGTGTCCAATCTTAAGTATCATTCTTCGGGACATATATACTTTACCCTGAAGGATGAAAAGGCAGCTATTGCCTGCGTTATGTTCCAGGGCAACCGGTCGGGGCTTAAATTTACCATGAAAGAAGGCATGGGAGTTGTGGTTCGCGGCGAAGTTAACGTATACGAACGTGACGGCAAATTCCAGATATATGCCAAGAGCATAACCCAAGACGGCGCCGGTGCATTGTATGAGGAATTCCTTAGATTAAAGAATGAACTTGAAGAACAGGGAATGTTTGCTCCCGAATATAAGAAGCCCATACCTAAGTCCGTTAAGACACTGGGAGTGGTTACGGCATCTACCGGAGCGGCAATTCAGGACATAATAAACATAGCAACGAGACGCAATCCTTATGTGCAGATAGTTCTGTATCCTGCAACTGTCCAGGGTGATAAGGCAGTTATCAGTATAATTAACGGAATACGCACTTTGGAAAAATATGGCGTTGATGTCATGATTGTAGGTCGCGGAGGCGGTTCCATCGAAGACTTATGGGCCTTTAACAGCAGGGACGTGGCCCAGGAAGCATTTAACTGCTCTGTTCCCATTATTTCGGCGGTGGGTCACGAGACGGATACTACGATTATTGATTTCGTATCGGACCTTAGGGCACCGACACCTTCCGCAGCGGCGGAACTTGCAGTGTACGATATTAATTCCTTATTGGATGAGATTGAGGGTACAAAGGATATACTTACCCGACTTATGAAGACTAAAATCTCGGAATACAGGAATCATGTTAAGTATCTTGAGACTGCACTTAAGAGCCAAAGTCCTAAAAACAAGCTTGCCCAGAACAGAATGTATGCAATGGCACTTGAAGAGAAGCTAAACGCTCTTATGAAGGGAATAATTACGGACAGGCGACACAGTATATCTTTGTACGCAGAGCGATTAAAGGGCTTATCGCCCCTTGATAAGTTGTCCCAGGGTTATTCCTATGCATCGGCAAAGGGTAAGACCCTTAATTCCGTAAAACAGGTAAAGCCCGGTGATGAGACGTCGATTTACCTAAAAGACGGTGTGGTAAATGCAGTGGTAAGCAGTACGGCAGAACTTGATTATAACAGTTAGCGCAGCTACACTGCAGAGCCGGAAGTTTAAGTGTACGAAACGGAGATATTATGGCAGAAGAATTTAAGCTTGAAGAAGCATTTGAAGAATTGAACAGTAAGATAGAGGCTCTTGAGGATGAAGATATTTCCCTTGAGGATTCTTTTAAGATATATAAAGAGGGCATGGATTTATTAAAGAAGTGCAACGATTCTATCGATAAGGTAGAAAAGCAGGTTATTGTGCTTGAAGAGGATGGTGGAAACGATGAACTTTAATGAGTCACTTGATATCAAAAGAAAGAACGCCGAGAGCGTGCTTAACGAGTATCTTCCGGATGCCGAAGGTTTCGCATCCAGAGTGCTTGAAGCTATGGACTATTCCGCAATGGCAGGGGGCAAGAGACTTCGTCCCGTGCTTATGAACGAGTGTTACAAGCTGTTTGGCGGTAAAGATAAACTGATTGAGCCCTTTATGGCGGCAATCGAGATGATTCACAATTATTCGCTGGTACATGATGATTTGCCGGCTATGGATAATGATGAATATAGACGCGGTAAGGAAACAACCTGGAAGAAATTCGATGAAGGAATCGCAATTCTGGCAGGTGACGGATTACTTAATTATGCCTTTGAAACCGCAGCCAAAGCTTTTGATATGTGTAAGACGCTGGAAGAATACAGAAGGGTTGCGAAGGCTCTTCAGATTCTCGGCAACAAGGCAGGCGTTAACGGAATGATCGGAGGACAGACGGCAGACATTCTGGCAGAAAATGACGATAATGTCACATCTGAACTTCTTTTATTCATACATAAGAATAAAACAGCTGCCCTTATGGAAGCATCAATGATGATTGGCGCCACCCTGGCGGGAGCTTCGGACAAAGATATAATGGATATGGAAAAGGCGGCCAATAATATAGGAGTTGCTTTCCAAATAGAAGACGATATTCTGGATATTACCAGTACAACGGAAGAACTGGGAAAGCCGGTTCATTCCGATGAGAAGAATAACAAAACCACATATGTTACACTTCACGGAATGGAACAGTCATTAAAAGACGTCAAAGATTTATCAAACGAAGCCATTGAGATTTTGCAGGATGTTGCGGATTCAAACAGAGCAGACGGAAGTTTTCTTATGACTTTGGTAGAGACGTTAATTAACAGGAGAAAGTAATGGTTCTTGAACAGATTAAAGAAGCTAATGATATAAAGAAAATAGATCCTAAGGAATATCCTTTGCTTGCTGATGAAATAAGAGAATTTCTTATCGAAAAGATAGCAAAAACCGGAGGACATTTAGGCTCTAATTTAGGTGCGGTGGAACTTACCATGGCCCTCCATCTGTCACTGGATTTACCTAAAGACAAGATAATCTGGGACGTGGGTCATCAGTCTTATACCCATAAACTTTTGACGGGACGTAAGGAGGGATTTGATAATCTGCGTGCATACGGCGGAATGGCAGGATTCCCCAAAGCCTGTGAAAGCGATTGCGATTCCTTTAATACAGGTCACAGCTCCACATCCATTTCTGCAGGTCTCGGAATGGTTGCGGCGCGTGATATTAAGGGCACCGACGAGACTATAGTTTCGGTAATAGGTGACGGCTCCATGACAGGCGGAATGGCTTATGAAGCCCTTAACAATGCCTCGAAATTGGAGACTAACTTCATTATAGTTCTTAATGATAACAATATGTCCATATCCGAAAACGTAGGCGGAATGAGTAAATATCTTAACAGTATAAGAACCTCGGAAGCCTATATGGATTTAAGAGACGGTATTTATTATAAGGTTAAGGATATGCCTGCCGGTAATAAGATTGTTGATACAGTAAGACGTACCAAGAATTCCATTAAACAGCTGGTGGTACCGGGTATGTATTTCGAAGATATGGGAATAACATACTTAGGACCTGTTGACGGACATGATGTAAATGCAATCCGCAAGGCTATTGAAGAAGCCAAGAAACGTAAGATGGCGGTTCTTGTTCATGTAATAACACAGAAGGGAAGAGGTTATGAACCGGCTTTAAGACATCCTGCCAGATTCCACGGAACTTCACCCTTTGATATTGAAACGGGTATTCCCCTTAAGCCTACTAAGGCAGCTTATACGGATATATTCAGTACCGTTATGACGAAGCTCGGTGCAAGAGACGAAAGAGTTGTTGCGATTACGGCAGCCATGCCTGACGGCACGGGACTTAAGCGATTCCATAATATGTATCCCGAGAGGTTCTTTGACGTGGGAATAGCGGAGCAGCATGCGGTAACATTTGCAGCGGGACTTGCCAAATCCGGATTACGTCCGGTTGTGGCTATATATTCTTCGTTCCTTCAGAGGGCATACGACCAGATAGTTCATGACGTATGTTTGCAGAATTTACCGGTTATTTTTGCCGTAGACAGAGCAGGAATTGTAGGAGCAGACGGTGAGACACATCAGGGAATATTTGATTTGTCATTCCTTAGCTCGATTCCGAATATGAATATTATGGCTCCCAAGAATAAATGGGAACTTTCGGATATGATGAAGTTTGCACTGACACAGGATAAGCCTTTTGCCATAAGATATCCTCGAGGTGAGGCATATGCAGGGCTTGAAGAATTCAGAGCACCCATGGAATACGGTAAGGCCGAACTTATATATGCGGAAGGCGAGGTATGCCTTATGGCGGTAGGTTCTATGGTGAAGACCGCAGAAGAGGTTCGTGAAATCCTTCGTACCAAGAACATGAAGTGTTCCATAGTTAATGCAAGATTCGTTAAACCTATCGATGAATATGCGGCTAAGTGGGCAGCAGACAATCATCGTGTTGTTGTTACCATGGAAGAGAATGTTCATTCCGGCGGCTACGGCGAGAAGGTAAGAGATTATCTTGACCTTATGGGAAGCAAAGCAAGACTTGTAAATATAGCCCTTCCCGATGACTATGTGGAGCACGGAAACGTGGAACAGCTTAAGGAAGATCTTGAAATTGATGCCAAGAGCATCGCAAATAAGATACTTGGAATGAGACCTTTTTAGATATGAAAGAAAGATTAGATATACTGCTTGTAAAAAAAGGACTTGCTCCCTCAAGGGAAAAGGCCAAGGCCCTTATTATGTCGGGTATCGTTTATGTTGATAACCAGAAGGAAGATAAGGCAGGCTCAACCTTTGAAGAAGAAGGAATTAATATTGAGGTTCGCGGAAATACATTAAGATATGTCAGCCGCGGAGGACTTAAGCTTGAGAAAGCCCTGGAAGTATTTCCCATTGATTTAAACGGGAAGGTGTGTATGGACATCGGCGCTTCCACAGGGGGATTTACAGATTGTATGCTTCAGAACGGAGCTTCAAAGGTATACTCTATCGATGTGGGACACGGACAGCTTGACTGGAAGTTAAGAAATGACGAACGTGTCATTTGCATGGAGAAAACCAATTTCAGATATGTTACACCGGATGATATAGGCGAGGCAATTGATTTTGCTTCCTGTGACGTATCGTTTATATCTTTGTCCAAGATATTAGGCCCTGCAAGGGCGCTGCTTAAGGATGATGCTACTATGGTATGTCTTATAAAGCCCCAGTTCGAAGCAGGAAGAGAGCAGGTCGGTAAGAAGGGCGTAGTAAGAGAACCTTCGATTCACGAAGAGGTAATAGCAAATGTCTTAGGATATGCAAGGGAAAATGAGCTTGCGGTGCTGTCACTTGACTCTTCACCCATCAGGGGACCTGAAGGAAATATAGAATATCTTATATATTTGTCCAAAGATATGAGCCTTGATAAGAATGAAGAATTGCTTGGTACAGTAAAGGATTTGGTGGGAAGAACTCATGAAGAATTTCTTCGTAATAACAAATAGGGCCAAGGAAGAGGCTTTGGCCGCCGAAAAGAAAATAGTTGAATATCTTAGCCAAAAGGGCGCCGCAGTTACGGTAGATGATACTCCCGGTGACGGAAGCATGGGTGAAAGATATACGGATATTGCAAGAATGCCCAAGGATACCGATTGTGTCATAGTGCTTGGAGGAGACGGTACAATTCTTCATGCGGCATGCGACCTTGCAGAATCAACGGTACCCTTCCTGGGTATTAATCTCGGAACACTGGGATATCTGTCTGCGGTTGATGAAAGCAATATGTACGAGGCTCTCGACAGGATGCTTGCGGATAACTATACTGCGGAACACAGAATGATGCTTTGCGGCAGAACATATATTAACGGCGAGTTTAATGAAGAATATCAGGCCCTTAACGAAATCGTAATTACGGCAGATAAGGCAATGCAGATAGCATATGTGTCTATCTTTGTAAACGGAAAACTGCTTCATAAGTATGCGGCAGACGGAATAATAGTATCAACTCCCACAGGCTCTACAGGTTACAATCTGTCGGCCGGGGGACCGATTGTATCGCCCTCTGCGGATATGATTATTCTTACACCGGTCTGTTCACATTCAATGCATAACAGAAGTATCGTATTTGGGGCAGAAGACGAGATTAAGATAGTTGTTGATGACGGACGATTCGGAACGGTACAGCAGCTTACGGCAGTGTATGATGCTTCTCACAGATGCTTGCTAAGTACGGGAGATTATATTAAGATAAATAAATCCACAAGGAGTACGAAACTGGTTAACATAACACAGGAAAGCTTCCTTGATACATTACACAATAAGTTAAAAGACAGTTAATTATCGGTTATTGGCGTTTATACGCTTTAACAATAGGGGAATTTCAAGAAAGAAGGTACGCAATATGAAAAGAGAAAGACACGACAAAATTAAACAGTTAATCAGAGAAAACGATATTGAGACACAGGAGGAACTCGTGAACCTTCTTGCCAAAGAAGGATATGAGGTTACTCAGGCAACTGTTTCAAGAGATATCAGAGATATGAGACTTACGAAGGTACCCAACGGTTTCTTCGGCTCAAAATATGCACTTTTGAATGAAGATGCACATGCATTATCACGTAAATATGCGAGAGTATTTCAAGATGGATTTGTGTCAGCGACGGTAGCTCAGAATCTTATAGTTGTTAAGACCGTTCCCGGAATGGCTATGGCTGTTGCTGCTGCAATCGATGCCATGAAATTCAAGGAAATCGTAGGCTCAATAGCAGGTGATGATACCATCATGATTGCTCTTAAGACTACTGAAGAAGCAACGGAAGTTGTTAAATCAATTAACGAAATGGCTGAAGAAGAATAATATATATTTATACTATAACTATGGCGAAAGTAACTTTGGGAGAGGTTACTTAAGAGGAAAACATGTTAGAAAATCTACACGTATTAAACCTGGCTTTGATTGATGAAGCAGATATTGATCTTAAAGATGGGTTTAACGTCATGACCGGCGAAACTGGTGCCGGTAAATCTATTGTCCTTGGTTCGATTAACCTGGCTTTGGGAGCTAAGGCTAATTCGGACGTCATTCGCGCCGGCAAAGAATATGCTCTTGTGGAGCTTACCTTTAGGGTAAGTGAAGACGAAAGAGCTGCAATCCGCAATATGGGGCTTTTGGTTGATGAAGACGAAAGCCTTATTTTGTCGCGTAAAATTATGCCCGGCAAAAGCGTATGCCGTATTAACGGCGAAACGATATCATCTCATGAATTAAAAGAATTATCGGGAATTTTGCTTGATGTATACGGCCAGCACGAACATCAGTCACTTCTTAAGAGTGCAACCTATGAGAAGATGCTTGATGAGTATGCAGGAAGCCGAATCTTTGAATTGCAGGATGCTCTTGCAGCTTTGAGCAAAGAGTATAAGTCATTGAAGGAAGAATTAAGCAATGCCGATACTGATGAGAACTCCCGAAATCGACAGAAGGAACTTCTATCTTTTGAAATTAACGAAATCGAAAGCGCATCCTTAAAAGAGGGTGAAGATGAAGAACTTGAAAAAAGATACAGATTCTTAAGCAATGCCCTTAAGATTAAGGAGGCTGTATGCGAAGCTCATGCCTATACGGGATATGAGAATAGCGCAAGCGCCGGAAGTCTTATAGGAAGCGGCGTATCAAAACTAAGAAGCGTATCCGGTTATGATGACGAAGCAGGTGAACTTACGAATCAGCTTGCCGAAATAGAAGCGCTTTTAAGTGACTTTAACAGAACGATTTCGAATTACGAAGATTCCCTTAATTTTGATGAAGAAGAATATGCTGAAATTGAGGAACGTCTTAATTTAATTAATAACCTAAAGAGTAAATACGGTTCTTCCGTAAAGGCAATTATGGAGTCCTATGAGGCCAAGGTCAGTGAACTTGATAAGTTAAGTAATCATGATGCATATATTGATACTCTTCGAAATCGAATTAAAGAAACAGAAGATAAAATGCTTGAGAAATGTGCTTTGATTCATGAACTTCGAACCAAAGCGGCAGTTCCCCTTCGAGATAAACTGGTTGAGGCTATGGTTAATCTTAATTTCCTTGATGTACGTCTGGAAATTGCCATAGAGGGAGCTGATGATAAAGATGGTATTAAAGACAGCGGATACGATAAGGTTGAATTCCTTATCTGCCTTAATCCCGGTGAAGAACTGCGCCCCATGCAGAATGTTGCATCCGGCGGTGAACTGTCACGTATAATGCTGGCTATTAAGACGGTATTTGCAGATAAGGATGACGTCCCCACACTGGTATTTGACGAAATTGATACGGGTATCAGCGGACGGACCGCATATAAGGTTGCAGAGGCTATGGAGGTTCTTAGTAAATCACATCAGCTTATTGCTATTACACACCTGCCTCAGATAGCATCCAGAGCAGATAACCATTTGCTTATAGAAAAGAATGTGGTTGAGGGACGTACCGTAACCACAATTGAGACCCTTGATAATGAGGCTTCGGTAAGAGAACTTGCCAGAATGCTTGGCGGCGATGAGATTACCGAGGCAGCATTAAATAATGCAAGAGAGATGAAGAGTTAAACCGTGAAATTTCCTGAATTTATTAAAGACAACGGAACAGTAGGATTTGTTGCACCTTCATTCGGGTGTGGCATTGAACCATATAAGTCGGCTTTTGAGTCGGCTTTGGAGTTTTGGAAATCAAACGGATATTATGTTAACCTAGGCCCTAATGTATATCTTAGTGAAGGTATTGGAATAAGCAGTACACCGAAGAATTGTGCCGAAGAACTCGTGTCAAGTTATGTCAACTCTGATGTAGACGGAATAATATCCTGCGGCGGGGGAGAACTTATGTGTGAAACCCTGTCACATATTGACTTTGATGCAGTTATGAAAGCTAAACCCAAGTGGTATATGGGTTATTCCGATAATACAAACTTCACATTTATGTTAACCACTAAATGCGATATAGCTTCCCTGTACGGACCAAATGCGGCAGCCTTCGGAATGAAGCCCCGTCATCAGTCTATTGAGGAAGCTTATAATATTCTTACGGGAAAGTCCTTTAATAACGGGAAGATTAGTGTTCACAGCTACGATAAATACGAGATTGAATCCCTTAAGACAGAAGAAAATCCATTGGCTCCCTATAACTGTACGGAAGATGTATGTGTAAGGGCGTTTAAGCCGGGCAGAGTTATGTCAACCGCGGAAGGTATATGCACTGATGATGTTATGTCAACCGCGGAAAGTGTATGCACTGACGGAGTTATGTCAACCGATAGTATATCTTTTAACGGACGTATTATAGGCGGCTGCATGGATTGTCTTGTTAATATTCTTGGAACACGATTTGATTATGTAAACCAATTTGTTGATAAATATGCCGATGACGGAATTGTATGGTATCTGGAAGCCTGCGATCTTAACGTATTCGGTATACGAAGAGCCATGTGGCAGATGCAGGAGGCAGGCTGGTTTAAGAATGTACGGGGCTTTATTTTCGGACGTCCTTTAATCAGTGAAACCATGTTTAACCTTAACAGGTTCGATGCGGTACTTCCCGTTGCCTGTGTCCAAAACAAAGTCCCGGTTATAATGGATGCGGATATAGGTCACAGACCTCCGCAGATGATTATGATTAACGGAGCGCTGGGTGAAGTCAAATTTGACAGGGGTGCACTGTCTGTAAATTACGAACTTAAGTAAAAACACAGTTTTTTCACATTTTAAACATAAATTGAACAAGAAGTTACCTGTAGGCTGGAACCATTATGAGCAGAAATAACAGAACTAAGAAAAGAACACCTCTTATAGTGACATTGATACTGATTTCAATATCACTTTTGTGTGGGTGTCTTTTTTTTGTTTACAAAGAATATAAAAGCAGCAACATAGCAGGAGAATATACAGGCTATGTTGATTTGTCGGAGGATTTTGCATTAAGAGCCTATACCTTTTTAGCAGATATTGAGGATGTGAACGTGTCCTATCTTGATGTGCTTGATGCCTATAAAGATTGCGGCATCCAAAGCAGTATATCTTTTGGCAAGGAATTGCTGTCCAATATGGGTACTTACAGCATAAGTGTTGATGAAGAAACATATAAAGGGGTAATTGATGAAGGTTACGTGACGCTGGCCAATCTGATGGAAGGATATATCAGCGTGCGACTTGCCACGGAAGGATATGATTACCCGGATAACGAGCGGGAGGAACTTATTAAAAACGCTCTGGGAAGTGAACTTACGGATTATTTAAAAAATACATTTACTGATATCTTTGTACCCTATGAAACAATAGCGGAAAATTATAATGATTCGGGTTCCTTTGTGTTAAATGATGACAGGCTGATTCTGGGAAGTGAAGAATGCAGCTATATATATGATGATGACAGATTAGTAGTGATTAAGAATGATGACGAACAGACAACGAATGTTTACAAAAAGAATATGGGCGGTTCTAACTAGTACAGTTATGACAGTAGTGTCATTAATGACGCTGCCGCTGTGTTCCGTTACGGCACCTTTCGTTTATGTGGAAGAACATAACCTTGAGATTAACGGTACGGAAACACTTATTCATACCATTGACCTGGAGTATGACGGCAATCTGTATCTTCCCCTTAGAGAAGTGGCATCCGCGCTTAAGGATACGGAGCTATGCTTCGAGGTTGATATTAACGGGGGAGAGATTAGGATTAATACCGGCGGGAAATATGAGTTTAATGGATTTGACGAAGATAAGCCCGCCTGGAGCGAAGAGCGTATTAAGAATTTGAGGGCATCCCAGGCTGTTAATAAGCTGTATGTGGATGATAATGAGCGTAAGTATTATACGATTCTTATCAAGGATTCCAATGAAGAATACGAGTGCTTCATGTCATATGTGGATCTTGCCATGATACTTGATGTGAGCATTCTTATTGATGATGACATGAGTATATGCTTTGACACGGAACGGACATTTAGTGTGGATCCTTATGTGCTTGAAGAAGAGGGATATTTTTATGGAATTAACGGAGTGCTTGTAGGGGACTGCACCACTGGCAGGGTATTTTATTCCTATAACTCTTCCGTGGATTATCCTATTGCAAGTACCACCAAGCTTATGACGTACCTGCTTACAATGGAGGAAATATCGGCAGGTTCGCTAAGTATGGACACGACACTTAAAGTATCTGCTTTGGGTGAGCAGTTATCTCAGGGCGGCGACGGTGTTATCCCTGTTAAGGAAGGTCAGAGCATACATGTTGAGCAACTCCTTTACGGACTGATGCTGCCGTCGGCCAACGAATTTGCGCTTACTTTGGCTGAAGGAATATCGGGTTCCGAAGAGGCCTTCGTTCAAAGAATGAATGAAAGAGCCGACGAACTTGGACTTAAGGATACAATATTCTATACCTGCAACGGACTTCCTACCTTTATCAACGAGAATGTTTCGTCAAAGGTTCAGAACAGAATGTCGGTTAAGGATATGTTTATTCTGTGCAAATATATTTTGGAGAACTACCCGGAGATTAAGACAATTACCTCCACCAAAAAGTATAATGTTGCGGATGCGGACAATATCGAAATCAAAAATACAAATATGATGCTCTACAATCTGGAGGAAGTTACGGGGCTTAAGACCGGAACCACCAATAAAGCCGGCGCATGTCTGGTTAATACACTTGAAGTTGACGGACATGATTTAATAGTTATACTCTTTGGAGCCGAAGACAACGTGGACAGATATCGTGTTACGGAGGTGTTAAGCCGCTATGCGCTTAATGTTTGGTCACTTCAGAATCAGAGCACATCAGTGGGAACGGTGAACTCGGCGGAGGATGTGGTTCGCATGATTCTTCAGAATGCCATGTAAATCCACCGTATTAAGTAGCACTTTTTGTTTAAATGTGCTAAAATTTTCTTAATGTTTAGTTC
The DNA here is from genome assembly GCA_045642345.1 of Lachnospiraceae bacterium. GTDB lineage: Bacteria > Bacillota > Clostridia > Lachnospirales > Lachnospiraceae > JAILLW01. The sequence continues at coordinate 1,450 of JAZUIS010000024.1, read as the reverse complement.
ATATTCACTAGATATTAAAACATCATCATTTGGAGGATGAAATGAAAAATATACTTTTCGTAGCTTCAGAAGGAGTTCCATTTATTAAAACAGGCGGTTTGGCAGATGTAGTGGGCTCACTTCCCAAATGTATCGACAAGAAATATTTTGACGTACGTGTGGTACTTCCCAAGTACACATGCATCAAGCCCGAAATGAAAGAGAAGATGGAATATGTCACGCACTTCTATATGGATTTCCACTGGAAGAATGAGTACGTGGGTGTTCTTAAGGCTGAAGTCGACGGCGTTAAGTATTACTTCATAGATAATGAGATGTTTTTTGGCGGCCCAAGCCCCTATTGTGGCGATCCGCTTTATGAAATCGAGAAGTTCTCATTTTTTTCCAAGGCAGCATTATCAATATTACCGTTAATTAATTTCCGCCCGGATGTGATACATTGCCACGACTGGCAGACCGGACTTATTCCCGTATATCTTAAGGAGCGATTCCAGGGCAACGAATTCTTCCGTGGAATCAAGTCCGTTATGACCATTCATAACCTTAAGTTCCAGGGTAAATGGGGTGTGCAGGATGTGAAAGACATAACAGGTCTTCCGGACTATTTCTTCACTTCGGACAAACTGGAAGCATTCAAAGATGCCAACCTTCTTAAGGGCGGTATCGTTTATGCGGACGCTATTACTACCGTTTCCGAAACCTATTCAAAGGAAATTATGACAGAGTTCTACGGCGAGCACTTAGACGGATTGCTTCGCGCCCGCGAACATGACCTGCGCGGAATCGTTAACGGTATCGATTATGACGACTTTAATCCCGAAACGGACAAAAATATCAAATATCCATACAACGCAATTAACTTCCGTAAAGAAAAGTCCAAGAACAAGAAGGCTCTTCAGGAAGAACTTGGCCTTGAGGTAGACGATAAGAAGATGATGCTCGGTATCGTATCACGTCTTACAGACCAAAAGGGCTTTGATTTAATTGCTTATATAATGGATGAACTGTGCCAGGATAACATCCAAATCGTAGTACTTGGTACCGGTGAAGAAAGATATGAGAATATGTTCCGTCACTTCGACTGGAAATATAACGAAAAAGTATCTGCGAACATCTACTACTCAGATGCATTATCTCACAAGATATACGCAGCTTCGGATGCATTCTTGATGCCGTCGCTTTTCGAACCCTGCGGCTTATCACAGCTTATGGCCCTGCGCTACGGCACCGTACCTATTGTCCGTGAAACAGGCGGCCTTAAGGACACAGTAGAACCATATAACGAATACGAATCAAGGGGAACAGGATTCTCCTTTACCAACTATAATGCCCACGAAATGCTGGGCACCATCCGCTACGCCGAAAAGATATACTACGACAAAAAGCGTGAGTGGAATAAGATAATTGACCGCGCAATGAGCACCGACTTCTCTTGGGGACGTTCGGCAGA
>JAZUIS010000023.1:0-38550 GCA_045642345.1 Lachnospiraceae bacterium | reverse complement strand
CTCCCGTAGGAGTTTGGGCCGTGTCTCAGTCCCAATGTGGCCGTTCACCCTCTCAGGCCGGCTACTGATCGTCGCCTTGGTGGGCCGTTACCTCACCAACTAGCTAATCAGACGCGGGTCCATCGTATGCCACCGGAGTTTATCTCACAGCCTCATGCGAGGCCGAGGGCTTATGCGGTATTAGCAGTCGTTTCCAACTGTTGTCCCCCAGCATACGGCAGGTTACCCACGCGTTACTCACCCGTCCGCCACTAAACTTCCCAAATGAATTGGTCCCTAGCAAGCTAGTTTCTTCTTCGGGAGGAAAGTTCCGTTCGACTTGCATGTGTTAAGCACGCCGCCAGCGTTCATCCTGAGCCAGGATCAAACTCTCAAAAAAGTTTTTTCCTAACCAGTTTAAACTGGCATTTCTTTCATTACTGAAATTAAGGATTTGTGTTCTTCTGAATAAATTCCGTTACATCAGCAGAAGTTCTGATGCAACTTTTAATAGGAATCTTCAGGGTTGCATTGATGTTCATTTTTCAAGGTGCTTGCGTCTCAAGACGCAACTCGTAAATAATATCATGCAAGAATACCTTAGTCAAGACATTTTTTAAAGTTTTTTTAAAAATATTTTGGCAATATTCTTACTCAATAAAACTCCACCGATTTTACGCGGTGGAGTTTCATTATAGCACTCGTATTTTTTCATTGTCAACGGGCTTTTGCCTATATTTTTAAAGGATTTTTTACTCTTGTATATATACCGAATTTTGAGCACAACATATAGTGTTTCTTCTATATATATAATGAATAATTCTAAAACTATTTTAATCTGTCGGCCATCGTATAGAAATCATAATAGATTCCCTTACGTTCCATCAGCATATCGTGATTGCCCTCTTCAACTATTCCCTCTTCCGTAAGCACAAGTATTCTGTCGGAATTCTTAATGCTCGAAAGTCTGTGAGCTATTGTGATTGTTGTACGGCCCTCAGACAGTCTGTTAAGAGACTTGGCTACCTCAAATTCACTCTCATTATCAAGAGCCGAAGTTGCTTCATCCAATATCATAATAGGCGGGTTCTTCAAAAACACGCGGGCAATTGATATCCTTTGTTTCTGACCACCCGAGAGTTTAACGCCTCTTTCACCCACATACGTATCGTAACCATCCTTAAGGGACATAATAAATTCATGTGCTCCCGCTTTTTTGGCAGCTTCAATCGCTTCGTCACGACTTGCGGACAGATTTCCGTATATAATATTTTCCATTACTGTTCCGGAAAAAAGATATACATCCTGCTGAACAATACCTATATTGCTTCTAAGTGACTTAAGGGTATATGACTTTATATCTTTGTCATCTATCAATATGCTACCGGCATTAATGTCAAAGAATCTCGGTATCAGATTGCAAAGTGTGGTCTTTCCGCCGCCCGACGGACCCACTATGGCAAGCTTCTCTCCCGGATTGATACAGAGATTAAGATTTTTAAATACTTTGTTATGATCGTCAGGATACTCAAAAGAAACATCCTTAAACTCTATCTTACCTACAGGTTTGGGCATATCAACCGCACCCGGTTCATCAAATATTTCAATATCAGCGTCCATAATCTGAAGAAATCTTTCGATTCCGGTAATACCTCTTAGGAATTGTTCACTAAATTCAATAATTCTCCTGATGGTAGCAATAAGTGTTGACACATACATTACATACGCAACCATATCTCCGGCTTCAATTCCGCCTGTAACCATAAATATGCCGCCGCCCAAAAGAACTATCAAATACATCAAACCATCAAAAGCTCTGTTAGATGTTTGAAAAGTCGACATATATCTGTATGTTTCTTTCTTAATGTCAAAAAACCTCGAATTACCTTCTTCGAATTTATCGCATTCAGTCTGTTCATTAGTAAACGCCTTAACAACCTTTTGACCAAGAAGACTGTCTTCAAGAGATGCATTAAGCTCACCTATCTGAACTCTTTGTCTGGCAAAAGCCTTTCGGTTCCTGCGATTAAGCTTAATACATACGAATGTCATAATCGGAATGATTGCAAACAGCATTATTGTGAGCGGAACATTTACCGTAAGAAGAATAATAAAAGAAACTATTATCTTAACGGCTGCAATGAAAAATTCCTCGGGACAATGATGCGCGAACTCTGTCACATCAAATAAGTCGCTTGTTATTCTGCTCATAAGCTGGCCGACTTTAGTGTTATTAAAGAACGTATTGGACAGTTTCATCAGATGAGCATACGCATCCCGTCGCATATCCGTTTCCATGGCTGCGCCCATTATATGGCCCTGATATGCCATGTAATAGTTTGCCGTGCAGTCCACAATGCGTAGTAAAAGATATAGAATTCCCAATTCTCCCACTACCTTAATCGATAAAGACGCAATATCATTAAGCCCCGTGTTGGTAATGTACCTTAATATCATAGGCAGTACCAGTTCGCAAATCGTCGTCAGGCTGGCACAGACAAGGTCCAGAAAAACTACCTTTTTATGATTAGCATAATACGGAAGAAATCTTTTAATTAATTCTTTTGTCTTATATTCTTTTTGATTCATACAAAACTATACTTGTCCGTTCTATTTAAATTGTGAATAGTATTTATCAATATAAGCATAGCCCACAGGGCATACACTTTGCAAACGGCCGGGATTATAAAAATAGCAGGACGACAGCACTGCGAATATCTCATCCGGGTCATATACGGAAGACGACATTGTTCTATAACCGTTGTCATATGTTTCTACCACTTCAGAAGCGGCCTCTATATTTGAAATTTCGCTTGAGGGAAAAGGATCAATCACTGCTATTCTTAATCGCCCTTTATTATTTCGAGCCTGGATAAAATCATATTCATGACCAAGTTCATGATAAAGAGCCACTGAAATCTGTGCGCTCTGAAGCAGAGTTCCTTCTCCGTATGTGGCACTGTTATTGTATATTGTTACGGCCCCGTTAGAAACGGCATTTGAGCTGTAGGCTCCGTCCTTAAGCGTAATCTTAATTTTATTCTTTTCAATAAACTGCTTGTACTTGGGCGGCAATTTCATATATGCCTGCACCAGCGTCATATATGCGGTAGCACTTCCGCTGTTATTAATAATATTCTTGGGGGCTGACAGTGCCAAAACCTGTGATAGAGTTGCTGCGTCCGTGCCATATGGCAATCTTCCTTCTGCAGCTCCATAATTAACATAGTGCAGATAAAGTATATCAGCCGAAGTTCCGATAGCAGCTACCACATCCGGGTTATTTGCCGCATAAAACTCTGCATCAAATACTCCGCCGTCAGACATTTTCTTGGGCGCTGCCAAAGCACATACCGACATGCTAAATACAAATCCTACCGCCAATATAATCGTTATCAGTCTTTTCATAAAATCCCCCTTTTGATTTCATATGCCGAAATTATAATAAAAAAACATCAGGAATCCATTATCGTAAAGGATTCCTGATGATTAACTAGCGGAGAAAGAGGGATTTGAACCCTCGCGCCGCGCAAACGACCTACACCCTTAGCAGGGGCGCCTCTTCAGCCTCTTGAGTATTTCTCCTAATCTGAATTACATCCACTACCAATATGGAATTATGCGTCAACAGACGCAAGTTTTATTATATTCATCGTACTATGGTTTGTCAAACCTATTTTAAGGTTATTATTGGGAATTGTGATAGTATTCAACTATCTTACGATGTGCTTTGGCGAAAGCACTCCAAAGTCCGGGGTCAAATCTCGCACCCATGGACTCTCTTACTATCTCATATGCTTTTTCATGAGACACCGCTTCACCGTATTCATCGCTCACCAATTCATCATACCCGTCAGCCACAGCCATTATTCTAGCTTCAAGCGGAATACCATCCCCCGACAATCCTTCGGGATATCCGGTACCGTCATATCTTTCATGATGATACAGCGCTATGTTCTCGGCAATTTGTTTGAACTCCTCATCGTTAAGACCGGTAAGAAGAACTTCTACATATTCGTAACTTTTCCTGGGATGAATTTTGAACTTCTCAAGTTCTTCCGGCGTAAGTTCCTCTTTTTTATCCAAAATCGAATCAGGTACTGCTATCTTTCCAAGATCATGCATCAGGGTTGCTGTAGCGACATTATCACAATATTCTTCCGTAATTATATCTTTATACAAAGGATCCTGTCTTAACACGCCAAGCATCAACTTTACTACTTCTTCAGTACGTTTAACATGACCGTTTGTTGTAAAATCCTTATTCTCTATAATACCTGCTATCGCCTCAAGGATGCGATTCCTTGACTCCTTAATATTGTCAATCTGACCGTAATACTGCTTTCTTTTTCTTTTGTTGGTAATAATAATTGCAATACCCAGCATTATTGCATAAAACACCTGAGGTATTGAAATATATGTTAAAGCTATTTCATAGGGCTTCATTTCACTTATCAGAACCGGAACATATTTCTTTAACGTCCCGAAATCGAGCATCGGGTCACTGGCAAAAAGCAGTGTTCCGAAATAATCCGGTTGCCAGGTATTAAACATAATGCCGAGTACCGGAGACAGAAATGCACAAAATATAGTTCCCATAAGAGCAAGATATGATAACCTGCGGGAATGATAATTAAGAGCTACCACCATAGGAACCGATAACGCAACTACTGCATGAAAATTCAATGCGGACATAATCACCAGTGTAAATATTACACATAGCCCTAAAATAATATATTTAGTTATCTTCTTTGAAGAAATTGCCGGAACGCCACCTATGATTGTTATTATTGCCACACATACAAAATTGGTAATGAACGCAACACGCATAACGAATTTCTCGACCAAAAAGATCTCAAATTCATTCATCATAAACAAAATATAGAACATGAATAAGAATACCAGCATCAGTTCGGCGGTATACTTATTATCATCTGATTCGCTCTCAACATATACAATTGAATCTTGCGTTTGTTTATTCCTATTCTCCACCACGAACTCACCTCACAAAGTAATAATATAAATTACGTATATATGCTGTCAAGTGATGGGATAATTAAAATTGACATACAATATATGAATCTTTTTCAAATAGTCATAAAATTCTTTCAAACCCCATTGAAATATATATTATGTAAATGCTATAATACTATTACGTGTAAATTAAAAAAGAGGAATTTGTTGTTATGATGCTTGAAAGAAAAAAGGTTTTACTTATCTGTGATTCCACCACTTCATTCATCGTTAAGGCTATCAAAGACGGGATTAACAATGCCGGGTTTGATTGTATTACCGTATTGAATAATGTGCAGTCGCTAAGCCAGGCAGAAAAGCCTGAGATTATTTTCTTATATTTGAACGACAATATTGATCCCAATTCGGAAGAAGTTGTTTATATCAGAGATTTTTGTGTCGAAGATGATAAGAAACTGTTCCTTGTAGGATACAAAGCCAATATTGAGGAAGTACAGACTGTTATTCCGGATGAAATAATCGCAGGCGCTTTTGAACGACCTATCGATTCCAAAGCCCTTGGTGAAGAATTAAGTAAGATTATCGAAAAACAGGAAGTCACTTCTCATAAGAAACACATCCTTGTTGTAGATGATTCCGGTACTATGCTAAGAACCATAAGAGACTGGCTTTCTACTAAGTACAAAGTCTCAATTGTTAATTCGGCAACCAGTGCTATTACATTCCTTGCTACGAATTATCCTGATTTGGTTCTTCTGGATTACGAGATGCCTGTTTGTTCGGGTCCTCAAATGCTTGAAATGATCAGATCGGAAGCCAAAACCGAAAAGCTGCCTGTTATCTTCCTAACAGCCCACGGCGACAGAGAGTCTGTTCAAAAGGTACTTTCATTAAAACCCGATGGTTACCTTCTTAAGACAATGACTTCAGATAAGATAATAAGTTCAATCGACGCATTCTTCGAGACTCAAAAAGCCAAGAAATTGTAATAATATCAATTAAGGCGAATCCTTTTGGATTCGCCTTTTATTCTATTTATACGAAGCAATCAGCGTTAGCTTGCCTTCTATCCTAATTTCACCACACTTATAAGGAAGTATAAAATGAATTCCCTTATTAATATCATAAGTCTTTTCACTCACACTTATGGTTCCTTCACCTTCCACCACCGAAAAAATCATATAATCTTTGTCCTGAACAAAATCCACACTGTCGGTAATATCATACTTAAGCACCGTAAAATGTGCGTTTTTGACTAACTCCACCGCCTCATTTTTATTGCAGGAATTCGTATCTATAACGGATTCCTCACCGGGAAGCGCCGGTACGGTAACGACATCTATACATTTATCAAGATGAAGTTCTCTTGTCGTTCCGTCAGAAAGTCTGTCATAGTCATACAGTCTATAGGTAATATCAGAATTCTGCTGAGTCTCAAGCAACTGAATACCGCCCTTAATCGAGTGGACCGTTCCCGGAGGAATTGTAACGAAATCCCCCTTCTTAACAGGAACCTCTCTTATAAGTTCCGACCACCTGCCGCCATCTACCATTTGCTTAAATTCATCCTTCGTAGATGCATTGTGACCTATAACCAGTCGGGATCCTGCCCTGGCACTTACTATGTACCAGCACTCTTCTTTACCCTGCGCACCCTTCTCACGCAAATTGGCATAATCATCATCGGGATGTACCTGAATACTCAAATTATCCTCTGCAGCAATGATTTTAGTCAGCAGCGGAAAATCCTTATTATCCACATTATTGAATAATTCTGGATGGTCTTTCCACAAATCGCTTAACTTATATCCGTCATACGGGCCCCCGCACACAATCGAGCTTCCGCTTTTATGTGCCGATACAGCCCAGCATTCACCTACTCTGCTTCCGACAATCGGATATTTCCAATCAGTATTTAATTTCCTTCCGCCCCATACCCTGTTTTTAAATACGGGCGTCAAAAAAATAATATCATTCATCATTCAAGGTTATCTCCCTATCATTTGCTGACAATAACCGAAAGTAAATAAAAGGGAGATTTGTCTTCCTTATTTGAGTCAGTTATTGTTATTCTAACCTCATGACGTTTCTTTTGCAAATGTATACCCACGTTCTCAATATACAAGCAATCTCCCCAAGTTTCTTCAAAATTGGCATTCAGTATAATCGGATGCTCTTCATCGCCATCAAGAACAGCTTGTGCAATCGGTGCCGGCTTGTTAATTGTCTTCGTATATTGAATTGCCAGTCCGGTACATTCTGCTCCAAAAGTTATACTGTCACCAATATTGGTCCCGATAAAACCCAGCGAAAAGAAATCGTCATAATTTTCCTTGGGACGCCTGTCGGGAACAAATCCGTCAAGAGCGACCTCACATCCCGAACTATCCATATTATTTGTTCGAATACACATTGAATTCTCATAGGCATCATCACTTAAAGGTTCCGGTAATTTACCTGTTTTCGTACAAAGTGTATACACATCATTCTCATTTATGGAGTCATATATTTTTGAAAGCAAATCTATAACAACAGACGCCACCAGCTTATGACCTTCATCATTAGGATGAAGATTGTCCGGAGTAATATCTTCTGCTTTTATATTTCCCGACTGTATCCGAGAATAAATCGTAGGTTCCATGCTCACCATCGGAATATCATAGTGCTTTGCGACTTTTATATGTTCAAAGGCAGCACTCTTACCGGAATCATACATAATATTATTCATCAGCATAAGTGCCGGTGATGATTCATCTTTTAGAATCACACGCACCAGACTTTCGTATGTTTCGCCAAAAAATGGCGTGTTTTCATCATTGACCGCGAACTCGCATAATACAAAATCCGGTTTATGTAAAAGAACATCATCCCTAACCCTCGCTGCTCCAAACTGCGACGTTGTTCCTCCAATTCCCGCATTAATATATTTAACCTTGCTATTGGGAAACTTATCCGCCCACCATTTGTGGACAATGGCTGCATAACAGTTTTCGGGGGTCGAAGACACACTGCCCATCGTAATGGAACCACCGATAAAGGCTATCGCAATATCCTGCCCGGAAAGTGCCTTACGCATAACCTTTCGTATAGGTGCCCAATCACCATGATTGATTAATCCCTTTTCGGGAAATATTGTCTCCATTATCTGATTCCTATTTCTGTATCCTGTTCCGTTAATACAGAGTGTTCCTTTATATAATCAACAATTTCATCAAAATAGCAGAACGCCAAGCCAACATAAGAATCGGCGCAACCGTAATATATAGCTATCTTTCCGGACTCGGGATCGTGAATCGTAGCACATGGGAAGCAGACATTGGGCACAAAGCCTCTTTCTTCATACCACTCTTCGGGGGTAAGTAGGAAAGTTTCACATCGATACTTAACAATTGAAGGATTATCAATATCAAGAATTGCTCCACCTATTGAATATACGAAACCATTACAGGTTCCCGATACTCCGTGATAGAATAAAAGCCAGCCTTCTGAAGTTTCGATAGGTGCTGCTCCGCCGCCGATTTTAACCGACTCCCACCATTCATTTCCTTTACCCATAACATGACGATGCTTGCCCCAATAAACCATATCAGGACTTTCCGATACAAAGATATCACCAAAGGGTGTATGACCCGAATCTGAAGGGCGTGATAAAAGCACATAATTTCCGTTAATTTTACGCGGGAACAACACTGCGTTTCTGTTATAGGGAATAAAGGGATTTTCCAAACGGGTAAATGTTTTAAAATCAGTTGTTTTTGCCATTCCTATAGATGCTCCGTAAAAATCCTGGCACCAAATAACATAGTATGTATCTTCAACCTTAACAAGGCGTGGATCATAGGCATATCGAGGCATAAAAGGTTCACCCTTTTCATTTGTAAAAGGAATCTTCTCCTTATCAAATTCCCAGTGAATGGCATCCTTTGATCTGCCAAGGTAAATATAAGGAATCCCGTTGGTCTGCTCACCCCTGAATACTCCTATAAACTCTCCTTCATAGGGCATAACGGCACTGTTAAAAATTCTTGCCACTCCGGGGGCAGGATTACGTCCTATAATAGGATTCTCACTATATCTCCAGACTGGAGCCCCTGTAATATTCTGCGGTTTATCCTGCCACGGCACATTTGGCACTGCAGGTGCAATCATCTTAATTTTACTCATTTTTACATCCTCCTTTTATACAGCAATAGTTACTTGTTTAATAATTCAAGATTTTTCCTTATTAAGTCACATCTTTGTTCTACGCATTTAACGGAACGTAAGGGATCCTGCGGTGTATTGAATACATAATCGACCAATTTGTCCACCGTAGTTGTGGCCACATGCAACCTTGTATCCGAAGATGCATAATAAATAAAAACTTTTCCTTCTTTATTTACAATTGCACCGTTCGTAAATACAACATTTGAAACATCACCGATTCTTTCACCCTGTCGCGGTCCAATAAGCATTCCCGAAGGTTCGGCTATAACTTTACCGGGATCTTTTAAATCCGTCGCAAACGCATATATTACATATCGTAATCCCGCTGCCGTATTTCTTACCCCATGGGCAATATGTATCCATCCGCAATCTGTCTTAATAGGCGTAGCACCGGCACCGTTCTTGGATTCTGTAATCGTATGATACTTACGAAGAGAAGTCATTCTTTCTTCATCTATGATGGCATGAGTAATATCATCACATAGGCCAAAACCTATTCCGCCGCCTGACCCTGTTTCAATGAAGTCATCCATCGGTCTTGTATAAAAAGCATATTTACCGTCAACGAATTCCGGATGTAGACATACATTTCTTTGTTGAGGAGAATTTAAGGTAACAAGATTAGGCAATCTCTCCCAGGTCTTTAAATCCTTTGTTCTTACAATTCCGGCTGCCGCTATAGCTGCAGATAAATCTTTTACGGAAGTATCCTTACTTTCGGAGCAAAAAACTCCGTAAATATATCCGTCTTCGTGTTTTGTAAGTCGCATATCATAAACATTGGTTTCTTCAGGACATGTATCCGGCAAAAGAATTGGATAATCCCAGAACCTGAAATTATCAATTCCGTTTGGAGACTCGGCTACCGCAAAAAATGATTTTCTGTCATCACCCTCAACCCTTGCTACCAGATAATACTTTCCGTCAAGCTCTATCGCACCCGAATTGAATACTCCGTTTATACCAAGCCTCTTCATAAAATACGGATTGGTTTCTTCATTTAAATCATATTCCCACATAGGAGGGATATGCTCCCTTGTGAGTACGGGATTTACATATCTTTCATATATTCCGTTATAGAAATCTTTATTTACTTCATTTTTCTTAGTAACTACCGATTCGTACTTCCTTAATACTTCTTCATACATTTTGTGCATTATTCTATTCCTCTTTTAATCACCTCAAAACACATTCTTCCGTTATGGTAAGGACACTTCCACGGTTCCAATATCGGCTTATCGGTAATCGGCGTACCGTCTTTTGTCACTTCCGATAACCATTCCGATCCTGCCCGCTTATCTATAACTTTTTCTTTGATAAATGTCCATGTGCTCTTTGCCGCCTCAAGATACTCCACCTTTTTATCCTGCTCGTAACCATTAATGAATCCAACAACGGTTTCGGCCTGAACCCACCATATTCTGTTTTCGTTGACTATGCCGCGGTCGCACTCATTATCAAGCGACTCTCCGTTAAATGCCGTTTCGTATATTTTTGCACGTAACGCTCTTGTTATAGGCGATATTAACTCTGTGTATGTTGGCTCATCTATTATCCGAAGGGTTCTGTCAAGAAGCCATGAGGTTTCAATATCGTGCCCGTATGAATGTAAATCCAAAATGGCATTATAATTTTTATCAAAGAAAACCTCCTGCCTTTGAAGCCGTGGATTATACACTTTAGACGCAAACAAATCCATAATGTGGCACAGGCTGTTCTTAACTTCTTCCTCACCGGACACTCTGTAAAGCTCGGTATATGCCTCAAGCACATGAAGGAGGGTATTCATGGTCTTATCCGCCATTACCCCATTCTCACTTAACTTATCATTATCAATAATATGAAATTCCTCATCAAAGGCCTCAAGATACCCTATTTCATCTGTACATCTATCTTCGATAAGGCAAAACAACTCCATAGCCATAGCCAGTGATTCCGCATTCTTTGACGCTTCATAATACGCAGACAAAGCGTATACCGCAAATGCCTGATTATAGGTATGCTTGATGGATTCTTCTACCTTACCATTATACCCCATGGACCAGTAAATTCCTCCATTTTCCTTATCGAAACAGTAGTTTTTTAAAAACTCATATGCATGGGTCGCCTCATCAAGAAGGGAGTCATCTTTTAACAACATATAAGCATTTGCAAAGAACCACAGAATTCTGCTGTTAAGTATACATCCTTTCACGGCTTTCTTATCAAGCCTAAGATTATAATCCATATAACCGTAATATCCGCCGTATGTGTCATCTCTTAAACTCTTCCAAAAAGGAATTATGTCATTTATCAGATGTAATCTTACTTCTTCTATCATATCATCACCTTATCCTTTTATCGCGCCTGCCGTAAGTCCCGAATAGATCTGCTTCTGGCAGCAAATAAATACTATAAGGGCGGGCAGAAGAGAAATAATTACTCCTGCACAAATAAGGTTGTATTTGCTGCCAAGCGGACCTACGAACGTATATAAAGAGGTGGCTACCGTTGCATACCTGGTTTTATCTTGCAGATACAGATTAGCCGAATAGTACTCGTTATATGTTCCAACACCTTTTAAAATGCAACTGGTTACTATTGCAGGCTTAAGAAGCGGTAACAATATTCGGTAAAAAATCGTAAAATAATTGGCACCATCCATTATTCCGGATTCATCCAATGAATAATCAATATTTTCAAAGAACTGTATATAAATATATATTGAAATAACATCGGTTCCGCACATCATTATGATGTATCCTACAAGAGAATTAATAAAACCGAATTTGTACATGATTTCATATACAGATATCTGCATGGCAACTCCCGGAAGAAGCGAAGCAAACAAAAACAGATTCCTTATAAGCGTATTTCCGGGAAAAGTAAACCTGTTAAGCACATATGCCAACTGAGTTCCGATTATCATCGAAAAAAGGAGCACAAAAAACAGAATAACTGTTGAATTCATAAATGCTCTTCCCATTCCGGCCTTACTAAAAGCACTAATGAAATTCTCAAAATTCAGCCAACTTTTAGGCAAAACCATTACGTTGGTACTTTGATATTCCGCATCGGTCTTAAATGCGGTAATTACGCACGATACTACGGGAAGCACAGCCAAAAACGAAAAGAACACAAGCGATATGTATTTGAGGGTACTCAGTATTATCTGAACTACAGAATAATGTTTCTTCATAAGTTTTTTCCTCTCCTTTCGGAATATCTGGCCAATCTCCGTTCACGTTTTCTTCCGGCATTACGGTCTTCATCTTCTGCGTTATTGAATACGTACTTGAAAAACAATTTTTGAAGCAACGTAGCCAATAATATAATAAGCAACAAAACAATTGCCATTGCCGAAGCAAGTCCGACTTTTTGCTGTGTATGCGCTATTTCGTGCATTACCACAAAGTATGTACCGGTTCCGTTAGCGCCATCGGTTATTACGTAAGGAGGTTCGAAGGCGCTAAGAGAACCCGTAATTGAAAGAATCACATTTAATACAACTATCGTTTTGATACTGGGCAAAATTATATAAATAAACTGCTTCAACCGATTGGCACCATCCAGCATCGCAGCTTCATACAATTCAGCATCAACCGACATAATTGCACCTATGAACAAAACCATATTTTGACCAAAGTATCTCCATACAGAAGTACCGACCAAAGAGAAGTTATTAATCGACTGATCTTTTAACCAATACGGAAGATTATTTATATCAAATCCGCACCAGCCAAGTACGGTGTCAAATACAAAACCTCTTGTATAAAAGAATTTAAAAATAAAACCTATTGCGATACCATTAATAAGAAAGGGAAAAAACATTAACCCCTTAAACAGTGCACCACCGCGCACCTTAAAGCTCAGAATAGTTGCAAGGTATAGTGACAAAGTCAGCTGCACTACCGATCCGAGCATATAATACAAACTAAGTTTTAATGCTCCGAAACAGTCTTTTCGTTCGAACACCTTTATATAGTTTTTTAGGCCAACGAATTTACGTGCTCCGACATACTTCATGTTATAAAAACTGAATTTAAACATTTCCCCAAACGGAATATATGTAAATATCAGCAAGAGCGCCAGAGGAACAATCATGAAAGCAAGCATAACAAACACTTTTTGTCCGTCTCGACTTCGTGCCCATTCCCCAAATGTTCTGTTCTTCTTCATCGTCACCACCTCAATAACTACCCGGCAAATACCTTTGACTAATATGGGCCGAGGAGCAGTCAAAACCTCGGCCCTTATGTTATCTAACCCAGTAAAACTCTTAATACTTAACCTCTATTCCGAGTTCATCCTGTGCAGCCTGCCACTTTGCAGCCCAATCTGCCATAATTTCATCAAAAGTTTCACTTCCTGTAACACCTGCTTCCACCAGTCTTTGAACCTTGGCATCTCCGCCGGCATTAAACGAAAGTTCTGATTCTGAATTCATCTGATTTAAAAAATCTTCTTCACCTGCAACCGAAGGTTGATCCGATAATACGCTGCATCCGTCAAAAGCTGCATACATATCAGGGTTTTTGCCACCCTTGACTACCGAATATCCACCCTCGTTGTAACACCAGTCTGATTTTTCCGTCATCCATTTAACAAAAATCATTGATGCAAGCTTATTCTCATCAGAAGAGTTAACATTAATTCCATAAGAATAGTCTCCTCCTGCAAGAACATACTGTGTTCCTCCTACTGTCATAGGGAAAGGCATATATCCTACATCTTCCGGAGTGTCACCGGCTTCACACATCTGCGCATAAGCCCAGGAACCAAGAACCATGGTTGCGATTTCTCCACGATTGAGCATACCCTTACAGCCTTCCCAATCAGTTGTTGTATAGTCATCTTCAATTAATCCTTTAGCACAGGCATCATATAAAATTCTGTACAAATTATATGCACCTGTATCATCACCGGGATCTTCAAAAGGATTTGCTGTATGAACGAACTTCTGGTTCATATATGTATCATCACCCTGTGATACACATCCTAAATATGCATCCCATGCGCCCATGGTCCATCCTGCTGCATAGTTTGTATAAAGAGGAATTGCCTCTGTGTTATCCTTTACTATCTGCAAATCTGCAAGGAACTCTGTAGGAGTTTTGGGAAGTTCTGTAATTCCTGCTTCTTCAAAAACTCGCTTGTTATACAAAAGTCCCTGAGCACCTGCCATGTAGGAGATTCCGTAACAGTTTCCTTCATACTCCCAAGCATCAACAAAGTTTAATACCTCCGAAAGAGTATCAAGAGTGTCATAAGGCATGAAATATGTTGATAAATCTGCCTTATCTACCGCAGGAATAAACATGATGTCGCCCCAGTCACCCGTGGACAAACGTAACAATGCATCTTCGGCATAGTCTGTAATTGCCTCCATCTCTACTGTGATGTTAGGGAACTCTTCATTGAATCTTGCTACCATAGCATCCATTGTTCCGTCTTCAGCACGGTCTGTTTTGTGATGAATGAATTTGATAGTAGCTGTTGTGTCCTTTAAGGAACCATCATCAATATTGATTCCTGTGTAAGTAATTGTCGCAGGAGCTGCAACTTCTGCTGTTGCATCTTCTGCCTCGGTTGTTGTCTCCTCTACAGTTGCTGCATCTGTTTCCTGCGTATCATCTGCAGGAGCACTTGTCGTCTCGCCTGTTCCGCATGCTACCAATGAAAGAGTCATTGTAGTTGCTAAGGCTAAGGCCAAAAGCTTCTTTAGTTTCATAAATGTAATCCTCCTTTAAGAATTAACTCCCTCCCATTAGGGAAAATTTAATCGGTTCAAGAAACTGTTTTTAAGTTTCTTAACTTAAAATTAATTATATTTAACTTAATTTTTAAGTCAATACTTTTCTTAAATTTTCCCACCATTAAAGTAATATTTAGTTGTTTTTAATAAATAATTAGCTTTGTTTTGTTTAAAATGCACATAAAAACGGCTAACTTTGTACTTAGTAAAACGTTACAAAATTAGCCGATATAAATATATATTTTATTCAATTAATCCAATAGTCTTAAAATATTTTTAGTTAGATTTAGCCCATCTGATTAATTTTTAATTAATCTTCTTTACAGAATTGCCTATTACTACTTTTCCCTCTACTATAGAAATTCCTCTGTTATAATATTCTCCCGACATCTTACGGATAATAACTTTAATTGCCCTTCCAGCCATTTCTTTAACATCAACTGCATAAGTTGTCAGGCTAATTCCGTTTGCATTCTGAAACGTATAGTTATCGAATCCTACTACTGAAATATCCTCCGGCACATTATATCCTTTGTCCTCAAGCACTTTGATAAGTTCCAAGGCCGTAACATCACAGTTACATGCAAAAGCTGTGGGCATTTCTTTAGGCAGTGACATCTTATAATCTGCTATCGTACCCGTATCAGCATATCGATCGTCCATAACCCAGTCTTTTCCGATTTCGATTCCATTCTCCAACAGTGCCTTGCAATATCCAAAATATCTGTCCGTAATACTGTCTGTTGCCATCAACGTTCCTACATACCCTATCTTTTTATGTCCCATATCACACAGATATTTGGTTAACTGATACATTCCAAAATAGTTGTCGGAAACAACACAATCCGTCTCATCATCTGTATAAAAGTCAAGATACACTACCGGAACTTTTGTCTTTTCTTTTATTGCATCAAGATAATCCTGCCTCATTCTTCCGATTACTATAAGACCGTTTATTCTGTCACCATCAAGAAGTTTGGGCTCAACATTGGCATTTTCATCATCTTCCTGTATCACTTCAAGCATAGTAAAGCAGTTCTTGGCAGTTGCTTTCGTTGCCAATTCCTGATACATAAGCCAGTAAAATGATTCCATCTGATTAAAATATTTTTGGGAAACTATTACTCCGATATTGTATGATTTACGATTTTCCTGCATTCTGGCCGCCGAAGGCGATACATATCCCATCTGGGAAGCCATTTCTTTAATCTGTCTTCTTAGGTCTTCTCCAACACCCTTTTGATTGGATAATGCTTTAGAAACCGTAACGGTACTTACATTCATTTTTGCGGCAATATCTGCCAGTTTAACAAGTTTTGCCATTATTACTTCCTCACAATGTGTATCAATTTACTCTTAAAATCTCCATGCAGATCATCTACTAAATAACCTGCTTTCATAAGAATATCACCTGTATACTCTTTATCATCCACAATATATGTCATCTCCGGATCCAATCCTTTAAGATAAATACGTTTACTCTTACAATTTACTTTTCCAAGTACCTGAACATATGTAAAAAGAGCCTCTTTTTTGTCCTTGCTTACCACTCCGTAGCAGTCATATGATTTGTTTTCCGAATATGAAGCAACCCTGTAATAATCTCCCTCCCGTACAAGATCATTATACTTATGATACATATCCACCTGCTTAGGAATCATATCAACATCTTCTCTGGGAATTCTCGTCACATCAAGTTCATATCCGAATGTTCCTGCCAAAGCCACGTGGCCTCGCGTTTCAAAGGGTGTAACCCTTCCTACCGCATGATTCGGGCAGTCCGAAACATGGGCACCCATAGTACTGAGCGGGTAGATTAATGCCGTGCCTTCCTGAATTGACAATCTTTCGATGGCATCCGTATCATCCGAGCACCAAATTTGAGGTGAATAATAAAGCATACCCGGATCAAATCTTGCTCCTCCGCTGGAACAGTTCTCCAAAAGCAAATCAGGAAATTCTTCCGTTAAACGTTCCTGGAGGGAGTACATGCCAAGAACGTATCTGTGATAAAATTCACCCATTCGGTCTTTAGGCAGTCCGACAGAACCGATATCCGTAAGAGGGCGATTCATATCCCACTTAACATATTCAATATTGGCGCTCCGTAATATTTTAGCCACCTGTTCGTATGTGTAATCAACCACATCTTCCCTCGTTAAATCAAGCACGTACTGATTACGGGCTCTTGTCGGGGTTCTTCCTTCTATTGCTATAGCCCAATCCGGATGTTCACGGTACAAATTTGAAATCGGACATACCATTTCCGGTTCAAACCATATTCCAAACTTCATTCCCAGTTTATTTACTTCATCAACGAGATATTTAAGGCCCCCCTTAAGTTTTTCCTCGTTAACCGTCCAGTCACCCAAAGCGCAGCTGTCGTCATTTCTGTTTCCGAACCATCCGTCATCCATAACCAGCATCTGTATGCCAAGCGAAGATGCCTGTTTGGCAATGGCAATAAGCTTTTCCGTATTAAAATCAAAATAAGTAGCTTCCCAGTTATTAATCAAAATCGGACGTTTCTTATGAAGATACGGGCTTCTTATCATATGCTTACGATAAAAATCGTGGAACGTTCTGGTCATCTTACCGGTTCCCGCATTTGAATAAGTCATTACAACTTCCGGAGTATCAAAGACTTCGCCCTGACCAAGCTTCCATTTAAAGTCCGAAGGATGGATTCCCATGGCCATCCTGACCTGATCAAACTGATCCAGCATTGCAAAAGCTTTAAAATTACCGGAATACACGAAATTCATGGCATAAACTTCACCGTTTTCATCATTGGTTCCTGGCGTCGTTAGTGCCAGGAACGGATGGTCCTGATGAGAAGATTCGCCCCTTGTTGATTCAACACTTAAAATACTGTGTGATAGGGGAACCTTGTCTATCTTTCTTTCTCTTGCCCAGGATCCGTGCAAAGATATAGTTTCAAAATCCTTATTATCCATATCAAGGCAGGCAGACAATGCTTTTGTAATATAAATATCATCTTCTGCCTCATTTTTAATTCTGACGCTTCTTGTAATAACATCCTCATCCGAAAAAACACTATAAATTAAGTCCACCTTCAAATTAAGATAAGGGTCCCTACAATGAATAATCAAAGTGTCCACTTCGTCTTCTTTACCAAAGGAAGTCGGCAGCTGAGGAATTCTGTCCTTACCCTTATTCATTTCATAGGAATCAAAAAAAATACTTACGGCAAAATTTCCTGTTTTAGACTCAACCTCAAGACAGTCGGGCCTAAAGTCGCCTATACCGTGTGTAGGATATTCACATGCAAAACTATCAAGAAAAGAACAAATATCTCTGTTATCCGGATCATCCGCAAAAGGATACTCATCCACTCTGTATATTGAAGACAGATGATAGTCATTTATTTTTTCGCCATAATAGACATGTCCCAAAAAACCTTCTTTACGGACTATACCAATGCAATAACTGGTATTAGGGGTATCCAATTTAAACAGATGTGTTACATCTTTAGAAAGATTCTCGTAATGTAAAATTGACATTTTTAAGTTCCTTTCACTTAAATTTAGTTAAAAAAAATCGGATTTACCTAAATTATAAGATAAATCCGACATAAGTCAATCACGCCTTTAAAAATTCTATCTGTTTTTCAATCTCTTCCGGAATCGGCTTTCCGGTGTTATTCAGTTTAACCAGCATATTATCCATTCTGTGCATCTTGGCCTTCTGCTTAACATCGTACCGATCAATCATATCTTTGTACATGGGATTAATCTTAAGCTTCTCTCTGCAAGCCGCTCCGAAGGGCACATATGTAAACAGTATGGTTCGCGCCACCTTATTAAGTCTCGGTGCACCTTCTGCCTCAAACTGAACCCAGGTCATATAGTCACGTACGAACATTTCTCTGAAGCTGTTCTTGCAACGAGCCATATCGTTTTTAATCTTTTCCTTGGCTTCAGGACTAAGTTCATTATTCTTACGATAATACTGAACATAATCGAAATACTCCGACGTAAGCGAACGTTCTGTAACATCATTCCAGCGTGCACCTTGCACTCTCTTACACATTTCCCATCTGAACTGTCCCGTTAGTCTTACTATCTGCTGCTGAAGCTCTTCCTGCTGGAATATGGAAACACACATTCTTGCCGGTGTGGTACGTCTCTTTCCTTCGATTTCCTGCCACATAATTCCACGGCTTCCGATATTAGGCATAAGTATAAAGTCGGGAACAACTTCTACATCGATGAATTCCTTATTAATTCCGACTTCCGGAGCAGCAAATACTGTCTGTCGGTAATAAGCACCGTAATCTGTCGCCCTAATTTTATTTACTATACCGGTAAGTTCATCCTCCTTAACAAGCATCGACTCTAAAGACTTAAGCATATTATGTTCCGAAAGTATCGGACAGTATGTCGATATTCTTCCGGTAGTAACCTTGTTCACGGAAACGAAAGCATTCTCAAGCTCATACTGAACTCTCATAACGGGATCCTTGAAGAATTCCGCTTCCTGCTCCTTGGAAATACGCTGATTACGCATCTCATCATGAAGGAAATCCGCAAAATCCATCTCGAATTCATTACGGCTCGGATCTTTACGTCCATCGTAAATTTCCATAAGCCACTCAAAATATGAATAGATACCCTGATCCGGAGCTGTAGGAAGATTATCCACGAGGTTATAAAGATATATTGCGTTGTCCACTCCAATCAGTTCTTCATCAACATATCCGAAGTTAAAGAACATCTTAAGAATAGGCGGAACCGCATAATCCTGAGCCGCCTTCAGGAAGGCAGTCATATAAATCTCATTAAATTCTTTGGTAAGATGAAGTCGAAGCACTCTTATATCATCTTCGGAACCGTTCTTATTGACCGTGTGCTTATACGCTTTTACATTATTGGCAAAGGCCGCTGCAAGTTCTTCATCAACACATGCATACTGAAGTATTGTCGTAAGAGAATTAGCCACAAGTTCAAGCTGCTCTGCACCATGCTCGTCTGCTGCCTCTTCCTGATTGGCCGCAAGCTCTGCGGCAAGCTTCATGGCACCTTCATACTGGTTCTTTCTCGTAGCAAAGAAGGGTTCTTCATTAATTCCCTGTGTCTCAGCCTGCAAAAGCAAATCATTAATCTGTCTGTATATCTGTCCGACGGTAGCATCATCGAGTCCGAGTTTTTTAACCGCTTTCATATACAAAGATATATACATTTCAAACAAATCAACGCTGTTCTCATTCATGAGAAGACTAAGCATATCAGATTTAGAAGTTTCAAGCTCTCCGCTAAGAGAAACCATTTCTCTTAAATCACGGCCCGATTTGGTAATAAGTCCCGTAATGAAATCAGCATCTTTGGCTGCTGCCTCAGAGGAAAGAACTATGTTCTGTAAGGAATTATAGTACCCCGTTATCCAGTCGGGAAGCAGCTCATCATAGGCATACGAAGAAATCTCCTCATATTCCGAAAGTTCACTGGGCGAAATAGATAACTTTTTACATATCATCATGTAATCTTCGTAGCAGCTTACAAGATAATCCTTCAAAGAATTAAACTCATTCTTAAGAAGCTTATAATGTCCGGATAATTCTTCAAGCTGATGGAACAAGGAAATAATAAAATATCTTGTTGCATCCTTGTTATTCACAAGAAGGTCATTTAACGAACCCGGCGTATAGTTATATTCCATTGCCTGAAGCTTTTCGACAACTTCGTATTTTAAGAAGGTTTCTTTAAAATTAAGATCTGCCAGACCTACAATATCACCCTTCTTAAGAATGAAGCTTCCACCGTCAAAGCTTGCTTTAACCGTACCATTGGCAATCAGATACAACTTCGTTATTTCCTGTGCCTCGTCATAAATTACAGTACCTTCATTAAATGCTTTAAGTCCCATTTAATATACCCCACAATAAATTAGAAAATTTTGCGAACTGATCTAACGAAAATTTTTCTCCCCTAATATTCTCATCAAGATTCATTTCTCTTAATGTTTCTTGAACCATTTCTCTTGTTGCCTTTATATCGGAAGCATTAACAATGGCATTTGATAATGTCTTACGTCGTTGATTAAAGGCTGCACGTATTACCCTGAACATAAAATCTTCATTAACGATATCAACAGGCGGCTTTTCATACCTGTGCAGTTTAATAACCGCAGAGCCTACATTCGGCTTCGGAATAAAGCACTCCGGCGACACATATGCAATTATCTCAGGCTTTGCATAATACTGAACCGCCAGTGACAATGCTCCGTAATCTTTTGTTCCCGGCCCTACCTGCATTCTTTCCGCCACTTCTTTTTGAACCATAATCGTAATACTTTCGAGCGGAACATGGGCTTCAAACAACCCCATAATTATCGGAGTAGTAATATAATAGGGAAGATTGGCAACAACCTTAATCGGCCTTCCGTTGTTATATTCCCGAACAAGTTTTGCTATATCCACCCTGAGAATATCGTCATTGATAATTGTTACATTATCATAAGTCGAAAGTGTATCATTCAGTATCGGTATTAATGCCTTATCTATTTCAACTGCTATAACTTTTCCGGCCCTTTCACACAGATACTGCGTCATCGTGCCGATTCCCGGACCTATTTCCAATACTGTGTCTTCCCCGGTCACTCCCGCTCCCGACACTATCTTGTCCAAAATATGGGCATCTATAAGAAAATTCTGACCGAATCTCTTCTGAAAACTAAAATTGTATTTATCAAGTACCTGTAGAGTACCTGTAATATTATCTAATGTTGGCATAATTATTTTATAGAATATACTTTCTTTGCATTTGCGGCGGTAATATCAATCACCTTATCGTAAGAAACCGACTTTAATTCAGCTATTTTTTCGGCTACCTGCTTTAGATTACGGGAATCGTTTCTCTCCCCTCTAAAGGGAACCGGCGACAGATACGGACAGTCTGTTTCAAGTACTATGGCCTCAAGGGGAAGATATTCCACCACTTCAACCAGCTTTCTGGCGTTTTTGAAGGTAAGAACTCCTCCGATTCCAAAATAATAGCCAAGATTCAGATACTCCCGCGCCATATCAACCGAATAAGAGTAGCAATGAATTATTCCACCCAATTTTTCGGTACCATGCTCTTTTAAAATATCGTATGTATCTTTAGCCGCTTCTCTACTGTGAATATTTACCGGAAGATTAACTTCCTTTGCCAATTCAAGTTGCTTATGAAACCACTCAATCTGCATTTCCTTCGGTACATCATCATAATGATAGTCAAGACCGATTTCTCCAACCGCAACTATCTTATTACCGTTATAAATCGCATTCGCTTCAATCAGTTCTTTTAAATACGGAATCGAAGAATCATCAAGCTCCTTAAGCCCGTCAGGATGTATTCCTATCATTCCGTATACATTATCATACTTATGACAAAGCTTAATGGTATCTTCGCATCCTTTAAGATCTGCCGAAGCATTAATAACCAATTCTATATTATTCCCACATAAATTACTTAATAAATCGTCTCTGTCAAGGTCAAAAGCCGAATCATCATAATGCGAATGGGTATCAATAATCATAAAACACCATATCTTGTATATTGCGTACAAAGTATATACAATTTAAAAATTTTTTAATTTTATGCTTGCAAACAAATAATTATTATACTATAATAACCCTTGCGTTGCAAAAGTAACGCCAATCAATACGCACCGCTAGCTCAGTTGGTAGAGCACCTGACTCTTAATCAGGGTGTCCAGGGTTCGAGCCCCTGGCGGTGCATTCTTAAGGGTCTTGGATTTGTGAAAGCACAGGTTCAGGGCTTTTTTATTGCAATTTTGGTACAACAAAAGGGAGCATAACATGCTCCCCCTATTATTTTAATTTATAAAAGGTTAGCAAACTCTTCTGCCGGCATAGGTTTGTAGAAGAAATAACCCTGGACGCAACGTCCGCCCTGTTCTCTTATGAAATCAACCTGTTCCTGAGTCTCAACACCCTCCGATACAGATTCAAACTCAAGATTCTTCGTAAGTTGCATGATGGCAGCAATTATGGCCTTTGACTTATTGTCCATAGCATTTCTCATAAAGAATCCGCCGTCAATCTTAATAACGTCAACCGGAAGTTCCTTCATGAAATTCAGTGTAGAATAACCCGAGCCGAAATCATCCATGGAAATTACAAAACCGATATCCTTAAGTGACTTAATCATATTAATAAGTCTTTCGGTATCTTCAAAGAATACACTTTCGGTAATCTCCAATTCAACATCCGAAGGAGACAATTCATATTTTTCAACAAGTGCCTTCATTCTAAGCGGAAGGGCATCATCTATCAGATGAAGTCTTGATACATTAACCGAAATAAGCGGTACTTTCTTTCCTTCTTTACGCCATTTTGACATATATTCAAAGGTATGCTCATATACGTAATTATCAATATCAAGAACCATTCCGTCCTTCTCTGCAAGAGGAATGAATAGTCCCGGTGAAACAAGCTTGCCGTCCTCACCCTGAAGACGTACCAATGCCTCCGCACCGATAACCGAACCATCATTAACATCAACCTTAGGCTGGAAGTAAACCTTGAATCCACCATTCTTTAAGGAAGCTTTCATTACTCTTCGTAAATTCTCTTCTTCCCTGCTCTTTTGTTCAAATTCCCGATCATATACATAATATCCGCCGGTTGAATTTTTATTGGCAAGTGCCAGATTTCTGGCTTTTAATGCATTATCTATGCAGCGATTAATATATTCTTCATTTTCACCAAGTTCATATGCTCCGGCAAAGCAATTAATCTCTATGCTCGGATATTTTGCTCTGAACTCTTCATTAAGAGTTGCTTTTATTCTTTCGAAATAATCTGCTAATGATCCGCCTTCTTCTATCTTCTCGTTTTTCTTAACAAGAATAGCAAAATCGTCACCTTTTATACGGCAAAGGAACTCTCCCTCCACAAGCTCGGCCTTCATCAGTTCCGCATATCTTCTAAGAATTTCATCACCGACTACATATCCGTACTCATCATTAATCTTACTAAACTCCATAATGCCGGCACAAATAACGGCATAAGACTTCTCCTTTTTCCTAATAGCTTTCGTGGCTGTAACCACGAAATTATCATAGGAATCCGCAACCGTAAGGGTATCCTCAGCCTTGACTCTTTTAAGGAAGTCCGTAACGTCCGTAATACATACGAGAATATCTTTGTCGTTAGCAGAATCCTTCATACGTGTAGCCGACATGGTATACCATTTGTCAGTCACTTCATCATATGTCTCAAGGACCTTATCTTCTCCCATGCACTCATGAATAGGGCACGTCGGACAATGCTCCGTGCGTCCCAGAAGTGACTCAAAACATTTCTTTCCGTACTGAGCATGAGGAAAAGCCTGACGGGCTCGCTTTGACAAATATTTAATCTCATGAGTCTCTTCATCCACAACATAGAAAATAACTCTTTGAGCTTCCATTACGTTTTTATTAATGATTACTTCTGTTTCAAGTTCCTGCTTGGCAGCCTGACCCAATCTGTAACTGCTGATTAAGTTAACAAGACTCTTAAGGGTTGCCACTTCGTTAGGCGCAAAATCATGATGTTCAAAGGCTTCAACTACTACAATCGAAACCAAAACACCATTGGTAAATACAGGTAAAAAGATAGATGATACCGCATGTTTATTAAGAAGAAGCATCTCCCTAAAGAAATCGAGATTTCCCGAACGGGCATTTTCAAAAATAATAACCTGTTCTTCGGAAATTATTTCTTCTATTTCATGCCACATATAACGATTATATGTTACATCCTTTGTATAATCGTCTCCGTCATCTTCTTTACACCATTTAACGATATTCGTAATTACCTGTCTGTCCTCATCAAATTCATTAATTACGCTTCTGTCCAGACCGTAATGAAGACAAACCTCTTTGAGTATTGAAACTATAGCATCGGTTGTATTATTTTCTTTAGAAAGTGTATCAAAGGCAAAATCAAATAATTTCTTATTTACCTTATTTGCATCCTTGTCGAGGCGTACCTCTTCTTCCGAAAAACGTCCCATTTTACGATAGGTAGTACCGACGATCTCTTTATTCATGGTGGACTTATCGTACTCAACGAAGCAGTCACCACCCTTGGACTTAGCCATATACAAAGCAACATCTGCCTTATTGTATAACTGGAAAAACTCATTTCCGTCCTTAGGGAAATAAGAAGCTCCTATACTAATCGTAATAGTTCTGTTATCTCTTATGGGAACATTGCTCTTTAATCTGCTATGTAAATCCGCTATCAGCTGCTTTACCTTTTCTTCTTCGATATTTCGACAAAATACCATGAACTGATCGCCTGCTATTCTGGCAACTATATCTTTGTTCATGAAATTGGTATATATAACTCCGGCAATCGTCTGAAGAACAATATCACCGTACATTTTACCGTATGTATCATTGATATTATGGAAGTCATCAAGATCCATAAGTATCATTGCGGCACTTGTTTCTTTATCATTATCAAGACTTTCTGTAATAAGTTCTTTAGCTCTTTCTCTGTGATAAAGACCTGTCAGTTGATCCTGTGCACGGTCTTTAGGATCAGCAGTTGCATTGGTACTCTTCTCGGCAGTAATATCAAATCTTCTGCCCACAACAAAAGCACACTGTCCGTCATCATCGATAACAGTGTGTCCCACTTCTCTAATCCATACAGATTTGTATTCATTGGAAACTATACGATACTCTATAGAAATGTTGTCTTTGCCCGCATCAAGTTCGGCACAAAAAACATCAAAAATAGGCTCATCATCTGTAAATACAAGATGCGAGTTCTTGATACTCTGATTAAAATCAGAAATTACAACTCTTCTGTCATCACTTCCGGATTCACCGTATGACTCATATGTCATGGTATGAGTTGCGATGTCGTATATCCAACTTGTGTTTAACTCAACATTAGTTGCGATATCATCTGAATTATTCGTGATAATAGTCGAATTCGGAGTAACTGTATTCACTTTGATAGTTGAATCTTTACCCAATACACTCATAAGTATCCCCGGTTAACATAAACCTCCCCGAAAATATAGACACTCCTATCCTCTATTATATCAAAAAAGGTTGATTTTACAAGCAAAATCAACCTTTCAAATCAATATATTGTTATGTTTACATATATAGTAGTGAAATGACTATTCCAAAGATAACACCCACTATATATAGTATTGATGTAATCTTTAAATTTTCTTTAATGTCATCATTTACCCTAAACAAAACAAGTAAACCTACTCCCGCTCCTACCAAAAGTCCGGCTATCATTGCTCCAAATCCCAAAAATCCTTCCAGGAACAGCTGTGTAATGATAACAGATGCGGCACAATTGGGAATCAATCCCACAATTCCCGATAAAAATACACTTAATATAGCCTTATTGGCCAGGAACGCCGAAATATTATTCTCGCCTATAAGTTCAATCACAATATTAAGAATAAGTGATATAACCAAAATAAATCCAAATACCTGAAGTGTATGAATTATTGCCGACTTAACGAAATGACCTTCTTTGCAGTGGCAATGCTCATGGTCACACATATGCTCAATTCTAAGTTCTTCCTTTTTGTTGTGGGTAATCCTTCGATATATAAAGTCAATAACAAAGCCCGTAAGCATTCCGATTATTACTTTAATTCCCAGAATCTTAAGTATCATGGAAGCCGGCACCTGTTCGGAAATAAAAATCGGCAGCATCTCATCCGACGTGGATAAATATATGGAAATGAGCGTTCCCATTGTAATAATTCTTCCCGCATACAGGTTCGAAGCTGCAGCCGAAAATCCACACTGTGGAACTATTCCAAGTAAACTTCCTATAAGCGGACCGAATTTACCCGACTTTTCAATTACCTTTTGGCTCTTGGCACTGGCCTTATGCTCCAGATATTCCATTACCAAATATGTTATTAACAAAAACGGAAGCAGCTTAACACCATCAATCAGAGCATCCAGTAATGCATCCCAAAAGAACTCCATTATAAACCTCTTTCATACTAACTAATCAGTTTATCTTACAATATACCAAACCAAATATGTTACACCGTACAACACTATTTGATGAACCATATATATAAGCAGCGAATTGCGACCTATAAAACTAAGGGGCTTTATACCCTTTGTAAGTATCGGCTTTTCAAAAAAGCGGGTACATTTTAGCATTTTATTCAAAAAATAGCCTGTTGTAAATAGGAAAAACCACGGAAAGAGCGAAAAATAATCGCTTGAATAAAACATCGGGTCCTGAAAGCCCAAAAATGTCATCGCATAGCCTTTGTAGATTTCCTTGGGCAAAGCATATAAATTAATGCCTTCAAATCCCAAATATCCCGAATTGATATTTCTTAAAACAAAAAATAAAACAGCACTTACTATAAATCCGCAGATTGCAAAATTTTTATTGTTCGGCACTACTTTATCTATCAATGTCATAAGCAGTATGCTGCTTCCTATTAACCACAGCACTCCGAAAATATCTCTTTCATCAGGAAGAACTATGCACGTCACTATAGTTATGACTATTCCGCCTCCCAATGAAAGAAGGCCTCTTCTCAGATGATGTTTGCCAAAGCAAAAACTAAATCCTGCCAAAAGAATAAATGTATAACAAATACTCTGTTGCCATACATAAGCTCCTGTCGACCTTAAGAAATTCGAATTAAGTCCCAGTCCAAAATATACAAGGTCCCAGCACTCATGATACAGTATCATGCTGATAATAGTTATTCCGCGAATTGTATCGAATAAATTATATCTTTTTACATTCATAAGCAAAAATATAAGGCCATCACATAAATGTGACGGCCCTTAAATCAATTAATTGGTATAGTTATCGAAATAACCCTGAACAAGTACCACCGGTGTTCCCTTATCGCCCGAGCCTGATGTTAAGTCACAAAGTGAACCGATAAGGTCTGTAAGCTGTCTTGGTGTAGTTCCTTCCGATGCCATCTTACCTACAAGATTTGCATCCTTTTCTTTGATGCTCTTCGAAATAGCTTCCTTAAGCGCTTCACCTGACAATTCGGCAAAATCATTATCTGCCAGATACTTAAGTTTAAGTTCGTTGGGAGTTCCGATAAGTCCGTCTGTAAACGCAGGGGATACAACAGGATCTGCAAGTTCCCAAATCTTTCCTTTAGGATCTTTGAATGCACCGTCACCATATACCATTACTTCAACATGCTTTCCCGTAGCCTTAAGAACATTGGCCTGAATTGCAAGCACCAGGTCCTTACATTCTCTGGGGAATAACTTAACCTGATCTTCCGTAGCTTTGTTCGAACCAAGAAGTCCGTATAGCTCATTACAGCCGCTTCCTTCTACAGGTGCGTTCATAATATCATCAAGTCCGAATACCTTTTTGGCTCCGGCCGCCTTAAGAATTCTCTTGGTGCGGGCACGCGTATGAATATCGCAGTTAATAACCGTATCCGTATAATCAAGAATTGCCTTTGCCTGGTTGGCAAACACTACTTCAACCTCACAACCGGCTTCCTGAATCAGGTCTGAATAATATTCAACATAATCAACACCTGTAAATTCATGCTTAACATATCCGAACAATTCTCTATATCTTTCAAGGGAAAGCACATCCGAATAGGGATTAATTCCTGCTTCATCTATCTTATCAAGACTTACAAGCTCATTACCTACTTCATCCGAAGGATACGAAAGCATAAGAACTATTTTCTTACAGCCCATAGCTATACCTTTAAGGCAAATGGCAAATCTGTTGCGGGAAAGTATCGGGAAGATAACTCCCACTGTTCCGCCGCCTAACTTAGTTCTTACATCACTTGCAATATCTTCCACACTGCAGTAATTACCCTGTGCTCTGGCTACAATCGATTCCGTTATTGAAATAACATCTCTGTCACGTAATTCAAATCCTTCTACAGCAGCTGCTTCAAGCACACTGTCTGTAACTATTTCCGAAAGATCATCACCCTGACGGATAATAGGGCATCTGATACCCCTTGAAACAGTACCTACTCTACGATCATTAGCCATTTTGTTCCCTCCTAAAATCACACAATACATTTATCGGCATTTCACCAATACACGCCACCGAAGAGTATTATAATTCATTTTATATTAGATTAAAACACGTTTTTGGTGCATAAAAACCATTTTTGCATTATAATTGTATTTTGTTAGTAAGAGGTAGGTAAATTATGGAAGCATTGCGTAAAATTATTTCAAACACAATTTTTCATATTATAAGCTTAATCACTAGTGCAGGAGCAATTTACGGAGCATATTATATGCGATACAATCTGCAATATTCCTTTAAGACACTGTACTATTTAAGTTACATATTCCTGATACTGAGTTTTCTTATTTTCCTGCTTACTTACAAAGATGAAAATGAAGATACAAAGGCTCTGGTCAAAGAATCAATATCCGGATATTTTTTCTTCATTGTATTTTTTGCAATTACACTAATCTTAAGAGGAAATGCTTCTTAAGTCACAGGGGACTTGCTATATGAAAACCTCATACAAAGAATTCGTTATGTACGTACTTATTTTCATAGCGACATTCGGAATAGTGTTCTTTATTTTTGGAGTATCCTTTATTCCGACTGCTTCTATGGAACCGAATCTTTCTGTCGGGCATAAGTATCCGTACTTTAAACTCAACTACATATTTACGGATCCCAAACGGGGAGATATCGTAATCTACGACAGAGAAGGAACCGTATATTGCAAAAGAATTATCGGTACCCCGGGAGATTACATTGAATTACTTGACGGTACCGTAAGAATAAACGGCGAAGTTATCGACGAGCCTTACGCTCACGGATATACATATCCTTTCTACAGCTTTGAATACCTTGTTCCCGAAAATTCATATTTCGTTATGGGGGACAACAGAGAAAACTCCAAAGATTCAAGATATTGGGATTATCCATATATAACCAAACAGCAGATTCTCGGACAGGTAATCAGATTTAAATAATTATTTTTGCAAAATAAAAGGAGTGTGGCATTTGCCACACTCCTATATTTATGGAATAAACTATTTTATTTGAAGTAACTTACAGAATTGTTAAGATCTTCTGCCATAGCGCTCATGTCTTCTGACTTATCAGCGATATCCTGGATAGAAGATGTAATATCGGTAATCGATGCTGATACTTCCTGAGTAGAAGCAGCGTTCTCTTCTGAAATAGCACTTAAATCCTGTACGGAATCAATTATACTTGTCTTAGCATTATCAAGTAACTTAGCCTTATTGGCAATACCGTTAATCTCTTCAAGAGATGCTCCGATTTCGTCATTAAGAAGATTGAACTTATCCTGAGTTTCTTTGATATATTCCTGCTCTTCGGAAATAACTTCTGCAACCTCGGCCGAAAGTCTAACCGAATTCTCAGACTGTTCAACGATTTCCTGAACTATCTGCTTAATCTGATTAGCAGATGCATTTGACTGATCTGACAGTGAAGAAATTTCTGTAGCAACAACTGCAAATCCTCTTCCTGCATCACCTGCTCTTGCAGCTTCGATAGAAGCATTTAATGCAAGCAGGTTAGTCTGTCCTGCGATAGAAGCAATCATTGATACAGCTTCATCAATCTTGCTTATTGCATCGTTAGTTTCTTTAATCTGGCTTGTAATATTATGAACGGCTGTAACTGACTTCTCTGATGAAGAAGAAACCTTATTCATAAACTCAGCAGCCTCATCGTTAGCAATCTTAATGTGTTCCGAAGAAGCAGCAAGGTTATCAACGCTGTCGGAAATATCGTTAATCGCATTACCCATCTGAATAATATCTTCATTAATGCTCTGAACACTTTCAGCCATTGATGTGGCACCCTGAGCAAGGTCTTCAATGGAACCGGAAATCTGACCTACACCGTCATTTGACTTTTCTGCAAGGTCTGCAACCACATTAATATTGGCAACAAGTTCATCGGAAATGGCTTTTGTCTTACCGATGATATCGCTTAAGTTCTGCTGCAACTTACGTGCAGAAGCAATAAGCATCTTAGACTCTGCTATAGTAGAATCATTATCATCTCTGTCATCAAGTTCGCCGTCTGCAATCTTAGCAACACTGTCTGCAACGCCTGCCAAAGGATTTGCGACTTTTTTTGCAAGAATCATAACCAAAATTATAAATACAACAATGATTACTAACGCATAAATCAGTGTCTTAATTATAATCGACTGTAATGCATTGCTAACATTTTCTGCTGGCTTTCCTGCAAATGCCATGCCCCAGAAATTACCGTTTGCATCATTAATAGGAAGATAACATACATAATAATCTTTGTTGTTAATAACTACGCTGTCGGAATAATAATCATTTCCGGCCTTAACTGCTGCATATACCGTATCTGAAGCAGTTGTTCCTTCGATTCTTTCACCCTTATCATCCTTAATAGATGTAAAGAATCTGACATTATCCTTAAACAAAGTTAAATCTATTCCGCCCTGAGCAATAGAATCAACATAATCTGTCTCATATGCAACATCACCTGAATTAATCAAATCATACACATAATATTCTCTTAAAGAATTGGCAGCTACCCATAACGCTTCATTCGTTTCCGATTCAAGATTCTTCTTTGTGCTGGTAATTGAAAGAATTGAGAATACTGCAATTGCAATGACAAGAGGAACCATCGCAAATAAAAGCAGCATGTTGTTAAAATTAAAACCTTTGGTCTTTTTCATAGTTTATTCTCCTTTTACTCCGATTTACCTTTAATAAAGGCTGAATTCTATTATAGCATATTTCCTAACAATTTAAAGGTTTTTTGCATATTTTTGACGGATTTGTACAAAAACGCGATAATTGTTTCTTTTTTTTGTACAATTCACCATTATAAATCCTCATTTACGTACATTATTGCCAATAATATCCATCTTGTATGGTATAATGTGACTGACTATTTATGTAAGATGCCCTCCGGATTCCGTAGGGCGGAATGGAGATTAGTATGGACTTTTCACAATTAAGTGTTTCTACAGCCAGTATTGCCTGTATTGTTATTACCCTTATTATTGCAATAGGCCTTCCTGTTGTTGCTTCGGTTTTTTGGAATCAAAAAACCAATTCAGGTTTCATCAGTGCCGCCTTGGGTGCAATACTTTTTATTGTTTTTGCGATTCTTCTGGAAAACATATTGCATTATGTTGTTTTGTCCTTCTTCCCCGGAGTTATTGACAACATATTAAGCTATGCATTGTATGGAGGATTTGCTGCCGGTTTATTTGAAGAGACCGCCAGGCTTGTGGGAATGAAAGTAATGAAAAAACGAAAAGAATTATCCCGCGGTACTTCTATAATGTACGGAATAGGCCATGGCGGAGCAGAATCAATCATTATTATAGGTTTATCCTATATATCTAATCTGTCTACAGCCATAGCAATTAATAATGGTACAATCAGTTCCATATTTGTTGAAGGAAATGACGAAATCAATGCAACGTTATATGAATCCATTTCACAACTTGCCACCTTACCGCCCACAACCTTCCTGTATGCCGGTATCGAAAGAGTCAGCGCCTTTGCACTGCAGGTATGTCTTTCTTATATAATTTATCGGGCCCTTAGAGATTCAAAAGTATATCTGTATTTTTTGGCTATACTGCTTCATGCCTTCGTGGATTCCGGAACGGTACTTATATCTTCAACCAATGTTTCCTTAACCGTTATAGAAGCATTGCTGTTCGTATTTAGTGCAGTTCTTGTTTATTTCATATCTAAAGAATATAAGAAGGAAATCACCAACGATAATACAGGTATGGTGGTTTAATAATTTATACCAAACCAAACCATTTAAAAACGTGCGCCGCCAGGCGACAATTAAAAGGCTGTCACATTTTCATGTGACAGCCTTTCGTATGTTGCCAGGATATTAAATCTCCGAATTTTTAGATTTTCGAAAGATCCTTCATCTTATTACTGATTTCCTCTGAAGAATGTCTGATCACTTCAACAGTAGCAGCAATTTCTTCTGATGAAGCCGCAAGGCTCTGAGTTCTTTCATTTACCTTATCAACAATTGCTCCAAGGTTAGCAGCTTCTTCCAATATCTCGTTAATAGCAGCAGATATGCTCTTCTGTGATGCATCGGATCTGTTAGCTGTTTCCTTTGAATCCTGTGCCAATGAATTGATCTCATCAGCAACAACCGCAAATCCTCTTCCCGCTTCACCTGCACGTGCAGCCTCGATGGAAGCGTTTAGTGCAAGTAAGTTGGTCTGAGAAGCTACAGATACGATATTTGCATTATTCTTCTCAAGTTCATCCATAAGTTCATGGATAGTTCCGACTGACTTCTGAAGGTTC
Organism: Lachnospiraceae bacterium; assembly: GCA_045642345.1. Lineage (GTDB taxonomy): Bacteria > Bacillota > Clostridia > Lachnospirales > Lachnospiraceae > JAILLW01. Next base: position 5,336 of record JAZUIS010000023.1, on the reverse strand, counting down.
TCACAGAAGTGAGAAATTTCCATAACATCTGCAGAAATTTCGGTACTCTCATTAGCATTAGAATTATTGGTCTTAGCCATTTCCTGAATAGCTGCATCAAGAGCATCAACATCCTGATTCATCGTTCCGATAGCTTCAATAATAATTCTCTGCTTTTCATCGGAATCTGCATGACCTGATTTAATCTCTTCTGCCAAATCAAGAGCCTTCTGCTTCTCGTCATCAACCAGACTTCTCATGTAGTGTACACAGTTATCTTTGTAGTTAAATCCGTTGTAAATAGCATTGGCCATTTCTTTACAGCTTTCATAACCACAGCATGAGCAATTAATCTTTTTGTCTGCTTCCGTGAACTTGTTCATTGACTTATAAATAGCATCAAGCTCTGAAGCACTTGGCTCCTTCTTCTTAACAAGATTTGACTTATCTGTATATTTTCTGATGAAATCATCAAGATTAAGATTACTGAACTGCTTATTAAGTTTAGCAAGCCTCTGAGCAGGAGTTAACTTCTTACCCCATGCATTAGCCTTACTATTTGACTTAGATGCTTCTCTAATCTCAAGAAGGTTATATAAATTATCATCCGAATGAGTCTTGGATTCTTCAACAGCTGTACCATACAAACAGCCTGATGAACAGTTCAAAGCATCTATGAACAGATAAGGAGTCTGTGACTTACAGATTCTGTTCTTGTTTTCCTCAAGGAAATGATACATATGCTTTTCGCCTTCTATCTGGCGAACGAATACGCTTTCACCAAGGAACCAGTATACGTTTTCTTTAAGTCCGCCGGGAGTCGGGTACAAAGAACCGAGACCGTACTCAATTTCATCTGTTGCAAACGAGCCCTTAATATTATTCTTACGAACATATTCCATTAAATGATCGAATGTTACATTATATGAAATGTATCCGCCGCAGTTAGGGTCGTCAATTTCGTTCTTCTTAGCAATACAAGGACTGATAAATGCCAGCTTATCAGATACACCCATATACTTCTTGGCATAAACCGCACCACACATCATAGGTGAGTGAACCGGGAACAACTTAGGAAGCATTTCCGGAATGTACTTCTCAATATATCCCACTACAGCAGGACAGGGCTGAGATATTCCACCTAAATAATTATACTTTTGGATGTAATTGATATATGCCCATGTCGTGATATCAGCTGCAAAAGATACGCTGATTATTCTGTTAACGCCGCAAGCCTTTAATCCGCCGAGAATTGCCTCATAATCACGAGGATAATTAGCCTTAAAAGCAGGGCCTAAAAGAATCGATATTCTCTCACCCTTCTTAAGATCAGCAAAAAATCTTTCGGTATCATCATTAAATTCTCTGGCATTATGCTCACATACATCAAAGCAGGCTCCGCACGCGATACAACGATCAGGATCTACCTCGATTCTGTTCTGACCATTGATATTCTTGGCTACATTAGCACCTTCACAACTACATGCACCAATACATTTGTTACAACCGATACAATTTTCATTAGTATAAACTAGATTTGCCATACAATAACCCCTCTTCTTTTAAATTGTCCGAAAATTTCAGATATGGTTATTATATAAAAAAAATACTCATTTGTACACACAAAAGAGCATTTTTTTCGTAAAAATATAAAATTGTTTCAAATCTTATTCAATATACAATTCCGAAGTTTCTTCATCCACACATAAAGTAATTGTAACTTTATCTGTCGTATATTTGGAAACATCAAGTTCGAACTCATAGTTCATTACATCATCCGTTACCTCATCATTGCCTTCCGTCTCCGTTGCATCGGCATCCTCCGAAGTTTCCTGAGTTTCCTCTTCAATATTCTCATCATTATCGGTAATTATATCTTTGTCACTAAGGTGTAATACCCATGGAGTATTATCTACATCCTTATAAATGGTAAGTCCGATTATTTCCTGTCCCGGATTAAGCCCCGATAAAGTTTCAAGTACATCCGTAACATTGCCTTCGTCGCCTTTTTCTTCCAAAGACAATCTTGTAAAGGTAATATCCGACTTATTGGCCAAAGTAACATACACAGATGTCAGCACTGTAGCATCTTCCTTCTGCTTAATCTCACCGATTGTGGTAAGGTATGTGGTATAAGAATTAATGACATTATTCATGGAATCAATTAACACATTAATCTCGTCATCCGTCATATCATTTAGGTTGTATTCCTCCATCAGCGGAATACTCTCCTCAAGTGCCAAAAGCTCATCATCTAATGATGCATCCTTAATGGCACTGTGTGCAGCCACAACATCATTATGAATTGCTATTAATTCCCTGTATTTATTCTGTGCCTCAATAATCTTCTCATCGGAAGGTCCGCAGGCACATAAAGTCATTGCCGTAATCACAGCAATTATTAGCATTAAACAATTTCTTTTCATCTATCAGTCTCCGTTTTAGGATAAATACCATAGATGAGTATACCATACTATTCATTGTTTTTGTTTACTACCTTAATAATTGTACTGACTGCTCCGCACAATACTCCGGCTACGGGCCATACTATCCAGCTTCTTGACCAGTCATTTGTTATGAAACTGTATGCAAGATATCCTGCGGTAACCAGGCACCAATAAAGGCTCATAATAGGATCAACTCTTTTGCTCACCTTCTTCTGACTGTGAGTGAATTCTCCTTCCTGGAGAATCATCTTGTATGCACCGAACACTCCGTCCGCATTAATAAAAATAGCAACTGCAACAGCAATTAAAACGAGCAATACGCAGACCATGCAAACGATAATAAAATCGGACGCTTCTGCCAATGCTGTAATAATCAGTGGAAGACATGCACATATGCACATTACAACACCGACAGCTATGGTTATAGTATTTCTATTTTCAATTGCCTCTTTTTTTTCTTTAATAATTCCCGTTACGCCATACTCTGTTTCAAAATCTTCATTTCTAAAGTAATCATATTTTTTCATTCGATTAGAAGTCATAATGAACATAAATACAGCAACCGCAATCATCACGAATAATGCTACAAGACCGATCCCCACCGCAAGGTTTTCTTTAATCAAACCGATTTCGGATAAACCTGCCATAAAAATGAGCAATACCGGACATGTAATACATAAAAATGTTGCAATGGCAATTCTTGGTGTCTCCCATTTCTTTGCTGCAATAAATTCATTAACTTCTGATAATGTAACTTTTCTTAATGGAGGAATATTATCTGAAGCTTCTCTCATTTCACCGGAAGTTTCTTCTGCTTCTATTTCATCCTTTAATAAGTAATCTGTAGAAACTCCGAAAATTTCTGCCAGCTTTAATATTTTCTGAAGATCGGGAACTGCCTGAGCACCCTCCCACTTGGATACCGACTGTCTTGATACACCAAGCATATCTGCCAGTTCTTCCTGAGACCATCCGTTCTTTTTTCTTTCATTAATAATCTTATCTGCTAAAATCATTTTCTTTTTCCTTTCGTAATATGATGTTTAATTGTTGCATGTTAATTCTGTGTCGTTCGAACAATTAAAACTTATCAAATCACCCGGTTGCACACCATAAAGTTGCCTTTTCAATTTGTCAACCGGCGGTTGCATTCGGTTGCAAAACCGCTATATTACTGTAATCATCGTAACATAATCTTTATCCAAAACAAAATACTATTGTTGTGACTGTTCCGGACTTGCCGTTCCGGTCTTCCAAAAGAAAAATTTATGCATATGACGGTTAAAAATAACCCCATAACAGACCTATTACTCGATATACAAATAAATCCGTTTTTTTATCAACATTTACTAAAAACTGTGGGGTACATAATCTAAATTACTCGATATACGAAAAAATCTATAATTTTATCAACATTTTCTTGAAAAATTACTCTATTAATCGGTAATTATTTCATATATAGAGAAAGCAATGTTATGTAAACTATTTTTCGTTAAAATTGTTGATACTTTTACAAATTTTTTGCTATATCGAGAAGATTGGCAAAAATCTCGGCTAATAGTCCGATACTGTATCGTTCAACTTAACAAGAACGAAATTAATTGTAACTAATAATGGGGGGCTGTATCATACAACGATACAGCCCCCCATTATATAATCCAACTCTTAATGTGACAAAAAGAACCGTCCCTACTGTCACATTACCATTGACATGAATACACGGAATACAACGCAACTCTCATGGTTTCTTTAGAAATAAATCTTCCCCAAGCTACTTTTCCGTTGCTATTACCCTCAACTACAGTAATACTGTTATCGTTCTTGGTAAGTACAACAGCGGCATGATTTGCATCAACTATCATGTCTCCCACAAATTTCTTAATTTAACTGCTTATATTCAAACATTCCCATAAGACATTCCGTACCATAGTATTCCAAGTCGGTATCAAACTGTGTACCTGCAGGAATATAGAATTCATATGCCTTATTCTTATATATAAGTCTTATCGTGAATGAACAGTCATTCTTTGCTGCAATTCTCTTCATAAATGCATTTGAAAGATTACACATCGTCTTCATATTGATAACAATACTCTGACCTGCTTTTGCCGCATCTATCTTGGCATAATTATTATTAATAATGGCATCACCGGAAGGAATTACTGTTGTGTTTTTGATTGCACCGCATGAACAATATTCACCTTCCAAGCCGTCAGTATCTTCTGTTGCATTATAAATGGTTCCGTACTTCCACTGATGGGTATGGGTATTGGTATTGGTATTGGCACCATTCGAAGGTCGTGGAACAGGATACTCTACAAATTTAACGTACTTATAGCTAGCATGGTCTAAACCATAATTTTCAGCTGTGATATATCCCGGTGTATATCCTGCAACCGCACCGGGTGTATGCTTTAAATATACTATCTTCGGATCAGCTTCTTCGTTTCCCGAACCTATACTACTTGCCATATAAGAAATAGTTCCCTCCGTATTGTTATAAAGCAGAACTTTCACATAGTCCGGACCACCATACACATGATCCATCACTATTGCACTATAATCGACCATATAATAGCTCGAGTCCGCATACGCTTTTACACTGCCGCCATAAAACATACAGCATATAAGCGCCATTATCGTCGAAATAACCAAAAGTTTCTTTCTTTTCATTAATTTTAACTCCTCCTTTATACAATATTTGATTTTATAATTGTATATCATCGGTTCCCCCCAGTCAATTTCTATGCATCATTTTATGTGACAGTAGGGACGGTTCTTTTTGTCACACTTTTGAAATTATTAAATATAGCGACGTACATATATCTTTTGTCGTCATCGTCGCGCAGGATGAAGTCCGAAGTTAGTGAATTACTTCCAAATAATTAGGGAAAACACACAGGATGTGTG
>JAZUIS010000022.1:0-5078 GCA_045642345.1 Lachnospiraceae bacterium | reverse complement strand
GCATTGAATCCCGCTTCCTTAGCATAAGATGGATTCTCAATTAAATACTCAATACCTTCTGCAAGTGCATCCACATTCTTAATGGGGACCAAAATGCCCCGGGATGTCAGCATCAACTTACCGAAAGTTTCATTCGGCTCTCCCATAAGCATACGCGGTCCTCCCGGAGGACAATCAGTAGCAACTATACTCATACCCATGCACATAGCCTCAAGGAGCGAATTGGGCATCCCTTCATAATCCGAAGATGTTACATATATTGAGCATTTAGGTACATCCTTCTCTATAGTATCACTTCCACCCATCAACTGAATGAACGAGGAAGCATCATATTCTCTGATTTTATTTTCAAGAATTTCCTTAGTTCCATCTAAGGAGTCCGGTCCATATATCTTCAACGTATATTCAGGATATATTTCATGGACCTTCATAAAAGCATCGATAAGAATCGGTTGATTCTTAAAGTCTACTAATCTTGCGTGGGTAACTATACACTTCGACTTAGGTGTAATAGTCGAGATGGTTTCATATTCATTCTTAAGATGATACTTCTCATTAACAGGATTAATGATTATTGTAGACACATCTCTAAGATGTTTAGGAAAAAAATCTCTTTGGTCAGGAGTCTGAAACACGGCACCATCAGAGCGATGATTAAATAACCTAATCATTAATTTATCTATTGGCTTAGAATAAAAAGCTACCGGATCTATACGAACACAAGTAATAATCTTAGTCTTAATCCTGCCTCCTATCATCCAAACTCTGTAAATTGCCTTTTGTGCAAACGCAATTACAACATCAGGTTTTTCTTCCTTAATTGTCTTTTTAAGGTATTTATTCCTAAGAAGAATTTTAGCAACTCTTCCCTTCTTCTCATCGTTACTGCGTAAACCCACATGAATGCGCTTAACCCTGGGATCAAGTTCGAATTCTTCTTCCCCAAACCACTCTGTAGCTACTATTATCTCATCATCACCCTTACAGAACTCATTGGCCAGATTTGATACCACTCTTTCGGCTCCACCGTGCTCTAAGGTGTTAAGGTGAAACATTATCTTACTCATTAATTTTCAAGTTCTCCTAACATACCGGTTTTATAAAACCGCATCATTTTAGTTGCCTGGGTTTTAACATCAAACCCTGCAGAGGCTACTACTTCGGCATATTTTTCTCTATCTTTGGGGGCCTTAAAGTCACACTCTAAAGTCTTATCAGCCCATATGCATTCGGGAGCGTCGATATTCATCCCCATAATTGCATCCGTCACATATACTTCCCTGCATATTCTGTCTGATATTAAACATCTAAGGCCGCTCGCCTGGGCTTCTATGACAGTACCCGGGAGACCTTCATATCTTGAAGGATATACGAAACAGTCCATAGCATTATAATATCTATAGATATCTGTCTTGTTCCCAAGGAACATAACTTTATCTTCTATTCCAAGCTTCACAGCCAGTTCCTTCATTTCATTCATTCTGGGGCCGGCACCGATTAGCAAAAGAACTGGTTCAAGCTTTGTTTCACCGCTATCTTTCTTGTTTAAAATCTCCTTAAATACCCCAAGCAAATATTCGTGGTTTTTGGCATAATGGAATCTTCCCACATGACCTATCACATATTTATCTACGATTCCCAATTCTTCCCGAACCTGATTTCTTACAGCCGGATCAAACCTAAATTGTTCCGTATTAATTGCATTGGGAATAAACGTTGTCTTACCCTGCTCATAGGCCCTCTTACCGTATGCGGATATAGCTGCTGCTTCAGAACAGGCAAATAAATAATCAGCCTTCTTGGCAAGATTAGACCGTAATACCCTCGTCATAACACCTTTAACACCCGGATCGACTCCGGCCGAACGCACGTGAGCTATGGTAACGCTAACGCCTTTCGATTTGGCTATAGGTAGATATATGGCAGCTGTACTCGTCATATGACCCTGTATCATATTAAACTCATTCTTATGCTCTTCAAAGAACTTTTTCCATGCACGTTCATATTCAAGCTGATTAATTACTTTGTATTTGGGTACTCTAAAAACCCTTCCTCCAAGTGACTCTATTTCATCCTCAAAAAAGCCTCTTTCTTTGGAATGAACCACAAAGTCAAACTGTATCTGCATTCTATCAATATTTCGATACAAATCCATTATTCTGCTTTCAGCACCGCCAACATTTAGTTGTCCAAAAACATGTAAAATTCTAATCATTAATCATCCTCAAACAATAGTCTTAGTCTTACCTTAAAGATACAAGAACACGTTTGGTATCAGCCATAAGTTTTTCCTTGAAGTGCCCAACTGTTCCGCGTTTAACCGGTGTCTGCGCCAAATATTCGGAATAGGAAACCACCTCATATTTCTTAAGCAATTTCTCAAACGATTCAAAATCAGCATCATTCATAGTATTAATATGATACACAAATGTCGTAAATCCCGACTTTGATTTCTTCTTAAGAACAGAACTTCTGTTGGCAGATATTGGGTAAAACGTCATGCCGTCGTACATATAGGGCTTACTACCGAACCCATCGGTTACTTTGGTAAATCCAAGCTCCTTAAGAGCCTTTAATGTATTCTTATCGAAGCTATGTCCCGGAGCCATAAAAATATCGGTATCCAATTCATGTTCGTTAAAGATATCAACTCCGTACGAAAGAAGCTCTAACTGTTCTTCATAAGAAAGTCCGGCAAATTCACTAAACTTATTAAGTGGGAACAATCCTGCCTTTGATGTGGTATACACATGTGACATACCATGCATCGAAATGACATATCCGTCATTTTTAAGTCCCTTAACATACTCCCAAAAATCTTTTGGTGCTCCGTCAAGATTACCGTCAAGCGATGTATCCATATTATCCGGAATTACCCCTATTAACGGCTTTATTCCATAAACGTCAAGAAGTCCCTTAAACTTAAGGAACTTCGGCCAATCCATGTTTGCAGTTATATCATCAATTCTAATTGTTATCTTCAATAATCATCACCTAAATAAAAATGCCACAAGATCATAGGAAGCATAGAAAAAATCCTTTACCTGTTGTATCCACGCAAGTGATTGGAATTTATCAAAGCATGCCACATACATAATAATTGCAAGAGGGAGCACAGGATACTTTTTAAAGAACGCGCCACATTTTGTAACTGCTTCTATTACTTTATCTTCCTCATTAAACAAAAGGACCAGCATGTTAAGCATCATCACGGTAAATAATGCTCCAAACCATCTTCCGTAATCATTCATCAATATAAAAACCGGAATATAAGCAATATTGGTAAGTCTAATTAAAATATACTTCCATTTAAGGACCTTATCTTCGCAAGATTTGACAACCATATTCCAAATTCTCGTATATATAAGCCACATCGGAGCAAGCATTATCACTGTAAGAGGCGTAAATCTAAGTCTTTCCTTCGTATCGGGAAGCATGTTAATAACAAAATGATCCTTAATCGACCAAAAATACTCAGCCTGAAGCGGAGCCTTATCAATATATACCGTAGTTGAAGCACTAAGATCATTGAACAGTTTATCCAAATCATCATAATAGATTCCCGAATTGAACTGCATATAGCAGAACGTTCCAAAAACGATAAATGCGCTGACTATCGGAATCACAATATACGATTTATCCTTTTTGCCGATTCCTTCTTTCCAAAAATCACAGATCATAATTACAAGAAGTGACGGGAAAAACAAGAAGAAATAAACCTGGTGAATCAAAATGCTCACTATGGCTACAATGAGGAACAAAGCATATCGTATATATTTGTTGCTGACTTTAAATGAAATAAAAACAAGAAGCAACGTATTAATCAAAAGATATGTATCAAGTCTTCCCATATTAGGATCTGTCCATAAATATTCCGGACTGGCAGGGGAAGCCAAATAAAGAATAATAAGCACTGCTGCTGCGAATGACACATCTGAATTATATGTTCTGCCTTTTCTGTATATTTTACCAACAAGCAATCCTACAATTACACATAATACAATAAGCGCAATCACTACAAAAGCATAAGCCGTGCCATCTTCAACAAATCCATCAGCGCTTATTTTTCGTAAAATACTTCCGATTAAAAGTCTTGAACCAAATCCATATGAATAATCTATAGCATACCATAAAGATACATATCCATTGATAAGCAAAGATCTGTTAATGAGTAGTTTAAATAAAAGATATGCAATTATAATTACTTCTACGTAACACTTATCAACAATCGAATTGATTTTAGTCTTTACCGATGTCATAAATTCTCCATATACCAGTCAATTGCAAGTTTAATACCCTTGGCAAAATCATACTCCGGATCATATCCGAGCAATTCACGCGCCTTCGAAATATCTGCGTTCGAGTCTCTGATGTCTCCCTTACGAGGAGGTCCGAATATGGGGTCAACCTTAACTCCCAAAGCATCACAAATATCATTATATACATCAATTAAGTATTCTCTTCCGCCGGCACCAATGTTAAAGGCCTCGCCACCTGCTTCAGAAGATGCAAGACAGGCTTTAAGGTTAGCTTCAACTACATTCTCAACATATGTAAAGTCTCTTGACTGACGTCCGTCCCCGTTAATCGTAGGAACTTCACCATTCTTAAGCTGTTTGATAAACTTAGGAATAACAGCTGCATAAGCTCCGTCAGGGTCTTGTCTGCGTCCGAAGACGTTAAAATATCTAAGGCCGTATGTATCAAGGCCATATAAAACCTTATAAAGTCTTCCGTATTCCTCATCAACACGCTTGGTTAAAGCGTACGGACTAAGAAGCTTACCCTCTGCGCCTTCCTTTTTGGGAAGTACGGGATGATCCCCATAAACAGAAGATGAAGAAGCATATACGAACTTCTTAACACCGTTCTGACGGGACGCTTCCATCATATTAAGAGTGCCTCTTATATTAATCTCCTCATATAAAAGAGGCATTTCGATAGAACGCGGAACAGAGCCCCAGGCAGCTTCATTAAGAACATAATCTACTCCTTGGGTGGCTTCTAAACACTGATCCAGATTACGAATATCATATTCTAAAAAAGTAAACTTAGGATTGCTCATAAAAGGCTCGATA
>JAZUIS010000021.1:0-18282 GCA_045642345.1 Lachnospiraceae bacterium | reverse complement strand
CATATCAAATGTTCCTTTCTTTATGGTTTTCGTTTAGAATAATAATATGTTAAAAACAATAGAGTTTCAAGACCATAACAAACTGTATATAACCGATGAGCCCGATACCCTTCGGGAACTTCTTGACGAGGGACTTTATGCAATTCCCGAATATACGAATGAAAATATATCTTTGTCCTGGCCCCATACGGATTATGCTGTTACTAATCTAAGGGAGCTTCTAACACCGGATGAAGCGAATGATGTATCGACATCTGCCGTGGATTCTGAGAGTATATCTTTGTATGACAAAGATATACTTGTGGAAGGCGTTGATTTTATTCCCGACAGCATTCTCAAAATATATCAGCGACTGGCGCATATTCCCTGGCATATCCTTGATACGGAACATCTGTCACTTCGTGAGATGACCGTTGCGGATGTTGATATCTTTTATGACATATATGATGAGGAGGCTCTCAAGTATGTTGAGCCGCTCTTTAGCAATCCCCTTGATGAAAAAATATATACGCAGAACTATATCAAGGATATCTATGGATTTTACGGGTATGGATTGTGGACGGTTATTGACAGGTCTACGGGTGACGTTATAGGAAGAGCCGGAATTTCCAATCGTGACGGCTTCGATATTCCGGAGCTTGGTTTCATGCTTGCTAAGGAATATCGCGGATTCGGCTTTGGGTATGAAGTCTGCCGTGCTATATTGGATTATGCCCGAAGAGAACTTGATTTTACGAAGATACAGTCTCTCGTGCTTCCTAATAACGAGGTTTCAATTAATCTTCTTAATAAATTGGGCTTTACGGATACAGGGGATTTGTATGACGGGTATGAAGTTTATGAATGTACAATGTAATACGCAAATTTGGGCTGTAGTAATACGTAACCATTTAGGCCATAATAGAGGGAAAAGATTACATATTTAGCATAAAAACATCAAAATACGTAACCATCACGTCTTTAATAGTAGCTTCAATAGGAGCAATATAGCTTTTGATTCGTAGAGCGCAATACAAAAGCGAAATATCAGAACGTAATATGAGCGTAATAGTTCCTGTCTTGCGTTGTTTCCAACCACAATATATAGTATAATAATTACGTATGTGTAAAAAGATGATTGCCCTTGTGGTTGCCACATCTTTGGTGCTTACGGGGTGCAGTTTTTTAGAACTTAATTTGTCTGACGGAACATCGGATTCGGCCTTTGTCAGTATGGAGAGTGAGCCGTACTTAAACTACGAAGTTCCTACGTCACTCCCGCACATTCTGGTTGATCAGCTCGGTTATCTGCCACATAGTACGAAGGGTGTGTTTTTCTATGGAACGACATTGCCCAATAAGTTTGATTTGATTGATGAAGCTACGGGGCAGACAGTGTATACCGGCCTTACCGAAAAGAAAGGCCATAATGACGAACTTGGAACTGATGTGGCCTACGGCGAGTTTAGTGAATTCGTTTCCCCGGGAACATATTATGTTGAAGCGGATTACCTGGGAAGGTCTTTTACCTTTGAAATAGGCGAAAAAATATATGATGAGCTTTTTAAGGAAGCTTGTAAAACATATTATTACAACAGATGCGGAATGACCCTTACCGAAAAGTATGCAGGTGATAATGCTCACAATGCATGCCATACGGCCAAGGCTGTTCTCAGAGAAGATATGACTGTAACTTTGGATGTGACAGGAGGCTGGCATCAGGACAGCAGCGGTTCCAAAGATATAATTTCTTCTTCCAAAACATTGGGTAACATGCTTCTGGCATATGAGATATTCCCGGCAGCATTTACGGATGAGGTGGGAATTCCCGAAAGCGGAAACGGAATTCCGGATATACTTGATGAAGCCAAATATGAAATAGACTGGCTTCTTAAAATGCAGAATGCAGAAACGGGTGCCGTATACAGTAAACTTACGGTAGCCGAAAATGTCGAAAAAAAGACAACGGTCATGTATGTGGAAAATGCCGACATAGATTCTGCAAGAGCTTTTGCTTTTGCGCTTGCCAAGTTCTCATATCTTTATCAGAATTGGGACTTGGAATATGCCAAGATGTGTCTTAAGGCAGCAGACAGAGCATGGAAATATGCCATATTGAATGAAGGCGCCGAAGATAAGCTGTCTCAGATTAAGGCAGCAGCTGCGGCGGAAATATACAGAGCTTCCGGCTCGAAGGAATGCGAAGGTTGTTTAAACGAATTCCTTGAAAATAAGCAGTATCTGGAATATGCGGATGAGTTATCTTTTTATGCTTGTGTGACTTACATCAATACGAAGCAAAAGGTTAATGCCAAATACTGTGAGGAAATAGTCAAAGATATTATGAAACGTGCCGAGGATATTTCGGAGGAATCAAGAACAAGTATGTTCCTGGTTCCCGGAGACGAAACCCCGGACAGCAATGTAGCATTGCTTGAAAATATGATAAACATGACGTTGGTTGATCATATTATTGCCAATCATGAGTACGATACCATTATCGAGAATTACTTACACTATTTCCTGGGACGTAATGAAAAATCAATTACTTTCCTTGATAACGTAGGTTCGTACAGTTATAAGGAAGTTAACGAAACTCTCGGATTAATGAAACAGTTTGATGTTGATGCAAAACTTATCTTCATGCTTAGCAAGATAGTGAGCCTTGATGGATTTGTGGAGGAATAATGGGATATATTAGATTTATTTGGACAGCACTGTATGTAGTAATTGCTTTTATAGTAAGCATACCCTTTTTACTGATATTTTTGTTCCTGGGATTGTTTAGTATGAAGCTTCGTGACCGTCTTACCATGGTTGTTGTACGTATAGCATTCAAAACCGTGCTGTTTTTGGCAGGTGCGAAGGTTCATGTTACGGGACTGGAGAATGTTCCTAAGGATGTTCCGGTTCTTTACATCGGTAATCACAGAAGTTTCTTTGACGTGTTGACTACCTATTCGCTTTTTCCTTCAATGACATGCTTCATTGCCAAGAAACAGTTTAAGAAAATTCCCGGATTATCATGGTGGATGATGATGCTTCATAACCTGTTCCTGGATAGGGAAGATATTAAGCAGGGACTTAAAGTTATTCTTAAGGCTATCGATTATGTTAAGGGCGGAATGAGCGTATGCATTTTCCCTGAGGGAACGAGAAATAAGACTCAGGATGATATGCTTCCATTCCATGAGGGCAGCTTTAAGGTTGCCGATAAGACGGGATGTCCTATTGTTCCCATGACTATGTACAATATGTCTGCAGTGTTTGAGGATCATTTCCCGAAGATTTATCCTCAGGATGTTTATATTGATTTTGGTACTCCGATTATACCTGATGAACTTACGAAGGAAGAACGCAAGCACATCGGAGCTTATGTGCAGAATATTATGCTGCAAAAATATGCTGAGCTTAAGGAAAATTACGCTAAATGAAAAACTTAACTCTTGAAAATATAGCTAAAGCCTGCGAAGGCGAACTTCATAATTATTCGGATGAATATTCCTCAAAGGAAGCATCCTGTGTGGAAGTAGACTCCCGAAAGGTTCTTGAAGGCGGCATTTTTATTGCCACCAAGGGTGAAAGAGTAGACGGTCATTCCTTTATTAATCAGGTTTTTGAAAAGGGCGCATTGGGCGTTGTATGTGAAAAGGAGCCCTGTGATTGTAATAAGCCCTACATATTGGTTAAGGACAGCTTTGAGGCGTTAAAAGCTATAGCAGGATTTTACAGACAACAGCTTAATATTCCGGTTATCGGTATTACCGGTTCCGTAGGCAAGACAAGTACCAAGGAATTCATAGCAGGTACCCTCGGGGCTAAATTCAAGGTATGTAAGACCCAGGGAAATTTCAACAATGAAGTCGGCATGCCACTTACAATTTTGTCGATTCGTGAAGATGATAAGATAGCTGTTGTTGAAATGGGTATTTCGGATTTCGGTGAGATGAGCCGCCTTGCTTCAATATCAAAACCTGACACTTGTGTCATAACTAATATAGGACAGTGCCATCTGGAAAAGCTTGGTGACAGAGACGGAGTTCTTAAGGCCAAGACGGAAATGTTTAAGTATATGAATCCCGAAGGAACAGTATTCCTTAACGGGGATGATGATAAATTACTTACAGTGAACAGCCCCAACGGCAAAGATATCATTTATTACGGAATGGGAGCAACTAATGATATTAGGGCAATCAACGTGGTAAACAAAGGCTTGTTTGGCTCGGATGCAACTATTGTTATGGGCAAAGGCCAGCAGGAGATATCTTTTGACGTACATATTCCGCTTCCCGGAAGACATATGGTGTTTAATTCACTTGTGGCAGCAGGAGTGGCAATTGAGTACGGACTAAGTATAGATGAAATTAAAAAGGGCATCGAAAGCATTGCACCTACTGGAGGCAGAAGTAATGTCATAAGTAAGGAGCCCTATGTAATTATTGATGACTGTTATAATGCAAATCCCGTTTCCATGAAGGCTGCAATTGACCTTCTTAATATGGCTAACACCCGTAAGGTTGCCATATTGGGGGATATGTTTGAACTTGGAGAAGATGAATGCGAACTTCACAAGGAAGTGGGAAGTTATGCAATGTCCCATGGCGTTGATGTGCTTATTGCGATAGGTTCCCTGTCACAGAATATGTACCAGGGCGCATTTGAATGTGTTTTGTCGGCAGACAAACCGGTATATTGTTTTGATACTAAAGAAGAGGCTATGGAGAAGTTCCCGTCCATTTTGGAACCGGGAGATTCAATTCTTATTAAGGCATCCCACGGAATGCATTTTGAGGAAATAGTGTCTTATTTTAATAAATAAACTTTGAAAGAAGGCGTAATTAAATGAAAATAGTAGTTTTGGCCGGAGGAACCAGTACGGAAAGAGACGTGTCGTTAAGCACAGGCTCGCAGATTTACAAGGCCCTCAAAGAAAATGGTCATGATGTTATCATGCTGGATGTTTATCTTGGCTATGAGTTTAGTAAGGAAGAAGAGAAGCTGTCTTTGGCAGATATCTTTAAGGTAAATAAGGACTGGAGTGAAAAGTACGGTAATGTAACAGAGATTAATCCCGATATAGCAGCGATTAAGGCACTTCGTCCCGACGGAGACAAGAATTTCTTCGGACCAAATGTTATTAAGCTTTGTCAGGAGGCTGACATTGTATTTTTCGCTCTTCACGGTGAAAACGGTGAAAACGGTAAGATTCAGGCATGCTTTGATCTTATGGGCATTAAGTATACGGGAAATGATTATCTTAGCAGTGCAATTGCAATGGATAAGGCACTTAGTAAAGATATCTTTAAGTGCTATGGAATACCGACTCCTAAGGGTGTTACATATACAGAAGATGAGTATTTTAGTGATAAAAACGGGAAATTGGATTCCCCTGTGGGATACCCTTGTATCGTAAAAGCCTGCTGTGGAGGTTCAAGTGTAGGCGTTAAGATAGCAAATGTGCAGGATGAATATGAAGATGCCCTCAAGGAAGCTTTCAAATATGATGAAGTGGCTGTAATTGAGCAGTATATTAAGGGAAGAGAATTCTCATGCTGTGTTATGAAGGGTGAGGCATATCCTGTAATCGAAATCGCACCCAAGGTAGGATTTTATGATTACAAGAACAAGTATCAGGCCGGTGCAACGGTTGAAACCTGTCCTGCCGAACTTGACGAAGAGACAACAAAAGCAATGCAGAAGGCTGCAGAAGATGCTTTTAAGGCACTTAGATTAACAAGCTATGCAAGATTTGACTTTATGATGGATGCGCTGACAGGCAAGTTCTACTGCCTCGAAGCAAATACCCTTCCGGGAATGACACCTACTTCGCTTGTGCCACAGGAAGCAAAGGCAATAGGTATATCTTTTAACGAGTTATGCGAAATTATTATTAAGGGAGCAATGTAATGGACAAAATCGCGGTACTTATTCCATGTTATAACGAAGCAAAGACAATCAAAAAGGTAATTGAAGATGCAAAAAAGGCTCTTCCCGAAGCTGTTATTTATGTGTACGATAACAATTCCAGCGATGATACGGCTAAGATTGCCGAGGATGCGGGAGCTGTTGTAAGGCATGAATATATGCAGGGTAAGGGCAACGTTATTCGCAGAATGTTCAGGGAAATCGATGCTCACTGCTATATCATGGTAGACGGAGACGATACGTATCCTATGGAATATGCACGTGAGATGGCTGACAAGGTTTTATTATACAATTCCGATATGGTAGTCGGAGACAGACTTTCCTCAACATACTTTACCGAGAACAAGCGCCCCTTCCATAACTTCGGAAATTCAATGGTCAGAGCCTCGATTAATTCACTTTTTGACTGTGATATAAAGGATATAATGACCGGCTTTAGAGCATTTAGCTACGGATTTGTTAAGACATTCCCGGTATTATCAAAGGGATTTGAAATAGAAACGGAAATGACCATATTCGGCGTTTATAATCACATGCAGATTGATAATGTGATTGTTGAATACAGAGATCGTCCCGAGGGCTCTGAATCTAAGCTTAATACGTACTCTGACGGCTTTAAGGTACTTCGTACCATTGTAAGATTGTATCGCGACTATAAGCCTATGGGCTTCTTTACAATTCTTTCGTTCATTTTGGCAGCTCTCGGAGTCGGATTCTTCGTTCCTGTATTTATGGAATATGTAGAGACGGGACTTGTAGAGAAATTCCCTACTCTTATTGTGTGCGGTTTCGTACTTATTGCTGCGCTTCAGACATTCTTTACGGGTCTTACCTTATCCCAGGTAAATACCCAGAACAGAAGAGATTTCGAGTACAGATTTACTTCAGTGGTTGATAAAGAAAGAAATGCAGATGATGAAAAGTAATAAACTTTTATCCGCAATTGAATGGATTGTTATCGCAATTATAAGTGTTGCGCTGTCATTTTTATTTACGCTGTCTTCTTTTGACAAAGCGTATACTTATAATGCTTCAGGGGCGGACGCTGATTTACTGTCCCTGAATTACGAAGTTAATGATGCATCTTTTGATATGGGTACCGGCAACTATTCGGTAGTCCCCGGCGGTGACTCATATCTTTTGTACACAGCTGTTAACAGCGCTTACAAGGGTGTTTATTTATCACTTAAGGAACCTGTATTGTATGATACTGTTCTTAAGGTTTACTGGACGGGAGCGGGCGACGAGGCTCTTAGCGAAAAACTCAGTAAATCATGTGTGATTACGGCCGGAAGCAACAGCGGCTTTGTTGCGCTTTCAAATTATGATCTTAATCTTGTTCGTGTTAATATTTCCAATGACTGTGTAATCGATAAACTTGTTTTGACTAAGTCAAAGGCTGCGACTTCCTATAGCTTCGGGGATGATTCGCTGCTGTTTTTGATAATAAGGTTTGTTCTTATTTATCTTGTTCTTATTTTGGCTTATATGTCCTTTAAGGAGCGAGCTTTGCTGTATTCCGGAGAATATTGCGTTAAGGCCAATAAGACAGGTACTATATCCGCAATTAAGTCGATATTCATTGATACACCAAAGAATCCGGCAGCACACAAGTATGAATATGATTATATCCGTACTCTTGCGGCGGTTTTGGTTATTACCATGCATTCTATATGTGATATCTTTGTACCCCAGGTAACAAGGGGGGATGCAGGATACGGAACTCTTAAATTCGTGCTTGCGGTGTCTCTTGGATGCAATGTGCTTTATGTAATGCTTAGCGGTTCGCTTATTTTGCAGCCTAAGGATGAGAGTATTAAGGATTTTTATACTAAGAGAATGGTGAAGGTTATTATACCGACACTTTGCTATTTCGGGCTTTATATGCTCCTTGGATACCCTAAGGAAGTATTTGGTAACGGGATTTGGGAAGGCCTTAAATCCTGCGGAAAAGACCTGCTTTCGGGACGTCCCGCCTATATGCCTCATGTATGGCTCGTATATACTATTCTGGGGTTATATATTTTGGCTCCGTTCCTTCGTATTATGCTTTCGCACATTAAGGATTCATGGCTGTTTGGCCTGCTGGTTGCGGGATTTATTATTAACTGTCTTACCATGTATCTTCCTCTTGCGGGGCTTACCTTTGGAATCGAGACTCCGATTGCATCATGGGTCGGAATTTTCCTGCTTGGCTACTACATGACTACCGATCATGCCAAGAAGTTTTACAATGTGTTTATTGTACTTGGAATTGCAGGCTTTATAGCTTCGTTCCTTATGATTTATTATAATCCGAATCTTTTGTATTATACCTGCAACTGGACCCCTAATATGTGGCTTGTAGGCTGCGGTATATTTGCTTTCTTTAGTAAATTCAAGGGCATATTCGGCAAGCGCAATATAGTAATCGGTGCTCTTTCAAAGTATAATTTTTCGATTATGCTGATACATATTCTTCTTCTTATGAAGGTTGTGCTTCCTATAGGCTGGCGCCTTGAATACGAATATGGTCATCTTAGTCTGTTTATAGTCGGAATAATTATAGTATGCTTTGTGCTGTCGTATGTGCTGGCGGTTATCTTTGATAATACGGCAGTGGCAGCAGTTATGTATTTATATAATAAGTGTGTAAAGAAAAAAGTGTGACAGTGGGTCAGTTCTTTTTGTCACATAAGGGGAATTTATTATGTCTAATCTGTATATGCCGGTTTCTGCGGGTATTATTTCGGTTATTTTGCTAATCATTTATTGTTCGAAGGAAAAGATTAAAATCAAAGAGAACAATATTTATCTTATTATGCTTATCTGCATATTACTGGATTCCTTATTTGTTACTGTTATATATATTCAGGATCTGGCTTTGGGGAAACTGGAATATATCAAGTTTTTTAACAGGTGTGATTATGTGACTCTTGTGGCTTGGAGCTCGTGTCTTTGCAGATATGCATATACTGTTATTCATAAGAATGATGAAAACCACCAAAAGTGGCGTGATATAATGCAGCAGATTATCAGCCTCGGCGCTTTATGCGCCATTGTACTGATATGGATATTAAGGCTGGACGGAATATGTGAAGGTGACAAGGTACTTGCAATAACCGGACCTGCGGTTTATTTTACCTTTGCCTGCTGTGCCGTTAATGTTTTTTTAAGTATTCTGGTTATTCTGCTTAATGTCAAAAAAGCAACCAAACAGATTGCTCCTGTATTTATATGTCTTGTTATGGCCGGAGTATGTGCGGCTGTCTATTATGTGGACCCGGGCGTTTCGGGAGTCTCAATGGGTCTTACAATTGTAAATCTCACCATGTACTTTACTATTGAAAATCCGGATGTTCAGATGCTTGCGAAGGTTAATGAAGCAAAGGAGCAGGCTCTTAGAGCAAATATGGCAAAGACAGATTTCCTGTCCAGTATGTCCCATGAAATAAGAACACCAATAAATGCCATTATGGGACTTGCAGACTGTATTCAGAATGATGAATCTCTGGATAAGGCCCAGGAGGATGCCAAGGATATTCTTATGGCATCTGAGACCCTGCTTGAACTGATTAACGGAATACTTGATATTTCCAAGATTGAAGCAGGAAGAATGGAAGTGACGAACAAAGAGTATGACCTTCTTAAGATGACAGAAAAACTTGGGAAGCTTATTAAGGCGCGTATAGGCGAGAAACCAATTGATCTTCGTATATCTTTGGACAAAAATATACCGGGTGTATTATACGGAGATGAAGCTAAACTAAGGCAGATTATGACCAATCTTCTGACGAATGCAGTTAAGTATACGGAAGAGGGTTATATTGATTTTAAGATAGATTGTACTAATGTCGATGATACTGCCAATCTTACAATTACGGTTACTGATACAGGTCACGGAATTAAAGAGGATATGATTGATTCTTTATTTGACAAGTTTACCCGACTTGAAGAAGACAGGAATACTCAAATTGAGGGAACAGGTCTGGGCCTTGCGATTACAAAGCAATTTATAGAAATGCTTGAGGGCACTGTTGATGTTAACAGCAAGTACGGCGTGGGAACAACCTTTACGGTACATATTGCTCAAAAGATACGAAGCTATGAGCAAAAAGCAGAAGAGAAGACAGTAGAAGAACAAAGAGAATATCCCGGAAACAGAATTCTGGTGGTTGATGATATTCCCACTAATCTTATTGTTGCCAAGAGGTTTTTGGAACTTCTTAAGGTTGATGTTGATACGGCTTCTTCCGGGGAAGAGTGCATTCAAATGTGCGGCGCACAAAGATATAATATGGTGCTGCTTGATGATATGATGCCTAAAATGTCGGGAACGGAAACTCTTAATGAACTAAAAAAACTGCCTTCATTCGACATGCCGGTAATTGCTTTTACAGCAAATGCTCTGGATGGAATGAGCGACAGTTATATTAATGACGGTTATTCCGATTACTTATCAAAACCGATAGTAAAGGCAGAACTTCGAAGAGTTCTTGATAAATTCTTAATCTAATTCACCGTTCTTATATTTAGCAACGATAGACTGAATTCTGTCGTTGGGGTTAAGCAAGTCTGAAATAGAAGCATCATGGTTAAGAGTATCGATAAGGTAAGCAATGTACTTACTTAAATCGCAATCGATATACCATTCTCTGCTTAATAATTCCGGAGTCTGATAAATAAGATTGGTTGTTAATACGTTGGTGATGATTCCGTCAGCGTAGGCCTTATCGAATTTCTCAAGTCCGCCTGTAAACAATCCGAATGTTGAACAGATGAAAATCTTGTTAGCCTTACGTTTCTTAAGCTCTGATGCAACATCAAGTACGCTTTCGCCTGAAGAAATCATATCATCGACGATGATAACATCTTTACCTTCAACTGAAGTGCCCAGGAATTCGTGAGCCACGATAGGATTACGTCCGTCAATCACCTTCGTATAATCACGACGCTTGTAGAACATACCCATATCAAGACCAAGTACGTTGGCCATGTAAATAGCTCTGCTCATACCGCCTTCATCCGGGCTTATTACCATCATGTGCGAAGCATCAAGGGAAAGACCTTTGACATGATTGAGCAAGCCTTTAATGAACTGATATGTAGGCTGAACGGTTTCAAATCCGTTAAGCGGAATAGCATTCTGAACTCGAGGATCGTGCGCGTCGAATGTGATAATGTTATCAACGCCCATTTTAACCATTTCCTGAAGAGCCAAAGCACAGTCCAAAGATTCTCTTGCTGTACGCTTGTGCTGTCTTGACTCATATAAGAAAGGCATAATAACTGTAATTCGACGTGCTTTACCGCCGACAGCAGCTATAACTCTTTTTAAATCCTGATAGTGATCGTCCGGAGACATGTGGTTTTCGTGTCCACACAATGAATAGGTTAAACTGTAATTGGCAACATCCACCAAAAGATATAAGTCATATCCTCTGACTGATTCAAGAATCATGCCCTTAGCTTCGCCGGAACCAAAACGTGGAACCTTAGCCTCTAAGATATAAGATTCTCTCTGATAACCGGTAAATGCAAGAGAATTCTTATGTTCTGACTCTCTTTGGGTACGCCACTTTACCAAATAATCGTTAATCTTGGTGCCGAGATCTTTACATCCCTGAAGAGGAATAATTCCTAAAGATCCGACGGGGATAGTTTCTAAGTTTCTGGTTTCTTCACGCTCTGACATGAGATGTTCCTTTCACAATGAAATGCTTATTTAATTAGTTTTTTCTTTGCGTTTAAGACGCCTTATGTCATCACCCGACAGCTTATATATGCTGAAACGCTCCGCCATTCGTGAGAAGACTCGGTCGTCGTATCGTTCTCGTAAATCATCCAAAGACAAATTCGAAGATATTATAGTAGACTTCTTAAGAAGATGCCTTTCGTTTAATAATGAGAACAATTGAGTGGCAACTGCACTGTTGGTAAGTTCAGTTCCCAAATCGTCGATAATAAGTAAATCGCAGTCATACAAATCTCCGCGAAGTGTTCTAAGCTCGTTCTTGTCACCGTTATTAAACATAACATCCGACAGAATTTCGAATAATTCCACCGCAGAAAAATATATAACCGAATTCCCCTTGTCAAGTAACGCTTTGGCTATACAGCCTGATAAGAAAGATTTGCCCGTACCTACTGTACCATAAAAAAGAAGATTCTGATAGTCCTTATTAAAATTATCTGCGAAATTATGTGCTGCGTTCGCAGCTTTCTTGAATAATTCAAGATGTTCGCCTGTCTGATAATCGTAAGAAAGGTTGCTAAAATTATCTTCTTTAAGTAAATTTTCGATATTTGATTGTGAATATAGCAAAGATATAATGGCCTGCTTAAAGCAGTGACACTTTTCGTCGTTAATATATCCCGTATCTTTGCAGTCGGGACATTCATACTGAGGTTCTGTAAAATCAACAGGATAGCCGGCACCTGTCAAAAGGTCTTCCTTCATCTTGGTGAAATTATCTATGGTTGAACCGATTTCCAATGCGGCAGCCTTATCTCCGGAGAGAATTTTCTTAGTCTGGGCAACACCAAAAGAAGCGATAGAATCGCATATCTGTCTGTAGCCTGCAAGATGATCGTAGATGTAAGCAGTTCTTTCCTGAGCATCCATCTCTGCACGCTGTTTCTTCTGGTTATATTTCCTGATTATTGAATCATATTGAGCGTTAGTAAGTGCCACGATTAACTCCTAGTTGCTGAGCAATTCTTTTTCTAAATCGGTGTATCCCGAATCCTGGTGTGTAAACTGCTTATACTGAGGAACAGTTCCCTTGGATTTGTAGGAAGTCTTCCTGCTGTTGAATGATGCATCCACAGCCTCGATATCTGCAAGATGATGGACTCCCGAATTGTACCAGTTAAGTAAAATCTTATCCGCATACTCAAATCTGTGAGAATCGGTAGCCATAACAGTTCTGTTGCATGCTTCCTGAATTATATCCAAAGCAAAATCATATTCTTTGGTCCAACGGAGAATGAATTCAACTTCCAAATCGGTGGGAGAAGATGTTCTTCCCAGGAACTTCATAATATCATATACCTTCTTATCGTACTTACGTGAAGCTTTGGCTGCCATCTTGGGAGTTGTAATTCCTTCACAGTGCCATGAAAGTGCTACCTTTTCGATGTAGCGGAAATCACGTTTACCCTGGCCTACGCAGTATTCAAAAAGATAATCTATAAGTTCTGTCGAAAAACCGAGTTCATCCTGGAAATATATAAGTGATTTAATGTTGGAAGGAGAAAGTGTCTTGCCAAGATACTGTTCCACAACAAAAATCAACTCGGATGTTGACTCTCTGTCCTTATAAGAAAGGATATCATCTGTAGAATACTTGGAAGTAATCTTGGATAATTCCTCCGAATTCTCGGGGAAAGACTCTTTCTTGGGGGCAGGATTAATTTCGACTTTTGATTCTGATTTAAGGGGCATGGGAACTACGGGCGCCAAAGCAATAGTGCCGGTAGTAGCGCTAAAATCAAGGAGACGGACACCTGTAAGGTTCTTATCTTCATCATAATCTAATGCAATAAGATTATGCTTCTCCCAATATTTAAGTGCACGTGACACGTCCTTTTCTGTGTAATTGAACTGATCTGCCAAATCAGAAATACTACAGATTTTGTGCGCGCTAAGTACACGTAAAAGATATAAATATATCTTAAGCTGTGCGTCATTGGCATCCGCCATGTACTTATCAATAAATACGTTAGACACCAAAGTCGCATCAAGACTGTAATCCTGATAAACTTTAAACTGACTCATGTAACCACATCCATTTCATTTTTTAAGGCAAGGATTATATTATCACAAGCATTCCGAAAATGAAATAGTAAAAATGGCCCAAAGCCAGTAAAATCAAGGGTTTCAGCACAATGTGGATAATGTGGATAGTGTGGATTACTTCCTCAAAGTCCCTATTTTAGCCAAAAAGATATCCACAGATTTTGATGTGTTTAAGTCATCTCAAAACTGTGGATATTGTGGATAATTATTTTTTTGTTAAGTCATCGGCGATATTTACTATATCTCCGGCCCCCATGGTTATCAACATATCACCGGGTGCACAATTATTTTTAATAAATTTTTTAATTTCTTCAAAATCGGTAAGATAATAGCTTTCGGTTCCGAGTTTTTTTATCTTTTCGGATACGTCATTTGAACTTATTCCCAGATTGTCGGTTTCTCTTGCTGCGTAAATCGGAGCCAGGATAACGGCATCAGCCAAAGCTAAAGCTGAAGCAAAATCATCCATCAGGGCTTTGGTACGTGTGTATGTATGGGGCTGGAAAACGCACCAGAGTTTCTTCTTTGAAATATTGGCAGCAGCCGACAGGGTTGCTTTTATTTCCGAAGGGTGATGTGCGTAGTCATCGTAAATGATAACGTCATTGTAAATACCCTTCTTCTCAAATCTTCTCTTGGCTCCGCCGAAAGTCGTAAGAGCCTTAAGGGTAACATCTCTGTCTATTCCCATGAAATCGGCAACTGCAATTGCAGCCATTGAATTAAGAACAGAATGCATTCCCGGAACTATCAAACTGACACTTATGTCAGAATAATTCTTGCTGTGCAAAGTGTATGATGTATTACCGTTATCAAATTTAATATCGGTAGGATAGTAATCGGCGTTTTGGCTGCTTCCGAAAGTTACGACAGGTGATTTAACACCCTTGGTAACTATATCTTTGCCCTCAATGTCACCGATAATAACAACTCCGTCCTCCGGTGTATGGTTGGCGAATTTGTTAAAGGAATTTCTTATATCATGTATATCTTTGAAGAAATCAAGATGATCTTCTTCAACGTTAAGAATAACCGAAATCTTAGGGAAGAAACTTAAGAAGCTGTTGGTATATTCACAGGCTTCAGTAACGAATACGTCGGAATGACCGATTCTTATGTTTCCGCCGATTGATTCCAATATTCCGCCTACCGAAAGTGTAGGGTCCGTATCTGCGGCCATAAGTATTTCGGAAACCATACCGGTTACAGTAGTCTTGCCGTGTGTTCCCGAAATGGCAATCGGAAGTTTGTAATTTGCCATTATCTGTCCTAAGAGTTCTGCTCTTGTCAGAATAGGAAGATTAAGGGCTGTTGCTTTTGCAAATTCGGGATGGTCCGGATGAATTGCTGCGGTGTATACGAATACGTCAATATCTTCGGTAATGTTGTCGGCCTTTTGACCGATGTATACCTTTGCACCCTTGTTAATTAATGAATCTGTAAGTGCAGAAGCTGCTCTGTCGGAACCTGAAACTTTAAAACCGTTATCGAGAAGAATGTCTGCCAATCCACTCATACTGATTCCTCCGATTCCGCAGAAGAAAACATTAACCGGTTTGTCAAAATCTATCTGGTACATATTTGTTTACCTTCCTAATGCCGATAGGGCATGTTTTTGTCCGCGATAATTATACTCCATAGGTAAAAGTGTTGCAAATTAACAGAAAATTTAGTGAAAATCGCCCAATTATCGCTATAATTGTTCACTTTGTTTGTCACTTATGCTATACTTTTAACTAATATATTTTCTATAATTATGCCCTTAATCGGGGCAGGTCGATGAGGTGATTATATGGTAAAAAAAGAGATGATTGCCATGCTTCTTGCTGGCGGTCAGGGAAGCCGTCTTGGCGTACTTACATCAAAGGTTGCCAAGCCAGCCGTTTCTTTCGGCGGAAAGTACAGAATTATTGATTTCCCCTTAAGTAACTGCATCAATTCCGGTGTGGATACGGTAGGAGTTTTGACACAGTACCAGCCGCTACGTCTTAATTCTCACATAGGAATAGGTATTCCGTGGGATCTTGATAGAAATATAGGCGGTGTTTCGGTTCTTCCACCATATGAAAAAATAAATAATACTGACTGGTATACGGGAACGGCAAATGCGATTTTCCAGAATATCGATTATATGGACAGCTTTAACCCGGAGTATATTCTTATTTTGTCGGGTGACCATATTTATAAGATGGATTACGAGGTTATGCTTGATTTTCATAAAGAAAAGGGCGCTGATGTAACTATTGCGGTTATGCCGGTTCCTATGGAAGAGGCCAAGAGATTCGGTATTATGATTACCGATGAAGATCGTAAGATTACGGATTTCGAAGAAAAACCCGAAAATCCCCGCTCAAATCTTGCGTCTATGGGAATTTATATCTTTAACTGGAAGGCCCTTAAGGAAGCCCTTCTTACTAATCAGAACCAGTCGGGACTTGATTTCGGTAAACATATCATTCCTTATTGCCATGAAAAAGGCGAATCCTTGTATGCTTATGAATTTAACGGTTACTGGAAGGATGTAGGTACATTAAATTCCTTCTGGGAAGCTAATATGGAACTTATTGATATAGTTCCGGAATTTAACCTCTACGAAGAATATTGGAAAATATATACACGTGCAGAAATACTTCCGCCTCAGTACATTGCGGACACAGGTTTTGTTGAGAAGTCAATTATCGGTGAAGGTTCGGAAATATACGGTAAAGTATATAATTCCGTAATCGGATGCGGTGTCAAGATCGGCAAGGATACAGTGGTTCGTGATTCTATTATTATGAATCAGACTCAGATTGAAGACGGTTGCGAGATTAATAAAGCGGTTGTTGCCGAGGATGTTGCTATCGGAAACGGCGTCAGAATAGGAATCGGTGATGAAGTCCCCAATGAAACCGATCCTCACATTTATAACTGCGGACTGGTATGTATCGGCGAAAAGTCTATTATCCCGAATAATGTTACCATTGGTAAAAATGTATGCATATTCGGCGAGACTGATGCTAAGGATTATCCCGATAATACATTGCCCAGCGGCAAAACTTTAGTTAAGGATGGTGACAATTAGTGAGAGCGATTGGAATTATTTTAGCAGGTGGTAACAGCTACCGCATGAAGGAACTGTCACAAAAAAGAGCTGTATGTGCAATGCCTATAGCGGGCAGTTACAGAAGCATAGACTTTGCACTTAGTAATATGACGAACTCAAGCATTCAGAAGGTTGCGGTACTTACACAGTACAATGCGGGCTCTCTTAATGAGCATTTAAGTTCCTCAAAATGGTGGAATTTCGGTCGTAAGCAGGGAGGATTATTCGTATCCACACCGGCAGTTACAGCCGAGAACAATTCATGGTACAGAGGAACTGCCGATGCCATAGCACAGAATCTTGCATTTCTTAAGAATTCCCATGAACCTTATGTAGTTATTACATCAGGTGACTGCGTTTATAAGCTTGATTACAATAAAGTGCTTGAATATCATATCGAAAAGAAGGCCGATATCACTGTAGTATGCAAAGATATGCCGCCTGAGGTTAATGTAGACAGATTCGGTACCATCAAGATGAACGAAGATGCCAGAATTGAAGAATTCGAGGAAAAACCCGTAGTTGCCAAGTCAAATACAATTTCCTGCGGTATCTATGTGGTACGTCGTCGTCAGCTTATCGAAATGATTGAAAAGAGCATGGAAGAAGACAGATACGACTTCGTCAAAGATATTCTTATCCGCTACAAAAATATGAAGCGTATCTACGGATACAAGATTAACAGTTATTGGCGCAACATAGCTACGGTAGAGGATTACTTCTATACTAATATGGATTTCCTTAACAAAGAGACGAGAAATTATTTCTTTAAGGAGTATCCGGATATTTATTCTAAGGTTGATGATCTTCCTCCTGCCAAGTATAACTTCGGCGCCCAGGTTAGAAATTCTCTTATTTCTTCAGGATGTATCGTTAACGGAACAGTAGAGAATTCTGTTATTTTCAAAAAAGCATATATCGGAAATAACTGTACAATCAAGAATTCCATTATCTTAAATGATGTTTACATCGGCGACAATACTTATATTGAGAACTGTATTGTTGAAAGCCGTGACACCATAAGAGCCAATTCGAACCATGTGGGTGAGGATGGAATTAAGATTGTTATTGAACGAAATGACAGATATGTGATTTAAAGACAATATATGAGGGGGGCAGGAACAATATTATAGTTTTAAAAGGCGCTTTCGCTCTGTTAGTCTTGCGTACGTTACTAGGCTCGAAAGAACCTCGCCAAGTAACGCGTAGACTAAAGCTTTTAAAACTATAATATTGTCCTTGCCCCCTATTTATGTCTTCAAAAGTGAAAAGTGAGAAGAAAAAGAGGAATTTTGCAGTTTATTAAATAATGTATTAAAATGTTGAACTATGTTTAAGAGTAAAAGACAAATTATATTTTTTATATTAGCCTTGGCACTGATGGGAGTGATTTTTTATTTTTCACATCAGACGGCGGAGGTTTCAACAGGGCAAAGTGATTCCATAGGTCTTCTTATAGGAAGATTCTTATTCTCGGATTTTGGTATGTGGGACAAAGCACTGCAGCTTGCTT
>JAZUIS010000020.1:0-2754 GCA_045642345.1 Lachnospiraceae bacterium | reverse complement strand
CGGAATTTATGGAGGAATTTGTTAAAGATGAAATTGCTAAATAATAGATTTATTTATCCATTGATGATAGTAAGCGTATGTTTGGTTTTTCTATTAAGTGGGTGTAATGGCAAAAAGAATGATGAAATTCAATTTGGCGGTAATGTACACGAAATTAAAAAAGACAGTGAAGAAAGGAAGGCACAAAGAACAAGACCTGAAGTAGAACGCCTTACAGATGAAGAGGCTATACAATTTATGATTGAAAAATATGGATTTACTGAGTCGGAAATGGAAGGTTATGATATAGCAACGTTTGTATATGAGTGTGAATTAAATAGTCCGGACAATACTTTACAAACAGATGCAATTAAATATGTGTTTGAAAGCTTGAAAGATAATTATCTTATAGGCGGCTATAATGATATTTTTGGTTTTCTGTCGACCAAGCCAACAAGGGCACTTGCAGCTAACGACAAGATAGTAAAAATAGGACTGCGGATGAACGCCGGAAGCGGACCGGAAGAACGCTATGTTTATAATTTGACAGATAAGGTTGCATACTATAACGATTTAACTCCGGTTGAAATGAGTGATGACCATATTAGACTGGTACGCGGTGTAGTGGATGAGTGCGACATTTTGAATTGGGAACTATCGTCAGTAAAGGATGATGATGAAAACAGCACGGGATCTTATGGCTGGAATATCGCGTTTGAATTAGAAGATGGGAACGTTATAGCATATCATGGATATGTACAGGATCCGGATGATTTGTCATCAGAATTTAGATTAGCCAGGTCGATACTTGTAAGATAGTTTGACACTTTGATATCTGTTATAAACAAGGCGCCAACATTGACAGTTGGCGCTTTTTGTGTTAAATTAAACCTAACTATGTAACAAAGTCGTAACATATTATGTTAATGCTTTGGTACCGAATTAATTGGAATGAGGATTATTATGCTTAACAAAAAAGGACTTATTAGAATTATATCAATAGCCCTTGGTGCTATCGTCATCGTGACCTCTATGCCTGTATGCTCTTTTGCGAAGGGATTGCCTTCTGCAGGTATTGATTTCGTGCTCGGTGACGGAACATCTGTTAAAACTATAAAAGACGAGACAAAAGCCACACCTTCACCCAGCGCAACTCCGCTTGCGGTTTCTGCAGAAGAAAGATCGAGAACGGCTCCGCCTACGCAGACACCGACAGCCGTTCCGGATGACGGACATTTTTCTACGTCAGGCCCCGGCAATTCGGAATCAAGTGCAGAGGTTGAATCAGAATCACCTTCGCCGACTCCGGCTGAGGAAATAGCTGATGATGACGGAATTGAAGAAACTACCGTATCAACTTTGGAAGATAAGTCTTTAGCCGAAAAGGACAGAGAACTTGAAGCCAAGAGAGAAGAAGAACACTTCAAGAACCTTGTTATCGCACAGGTTACCAATTACGTTAATGTAAGAGGCGATGCTTCGGAAGAGGCTGAGATCGTCGGTAAACTTTATGACAAGTCTGTGGGTGAACTCCTTTCGGAAAAGGACGGATGGTACGAAATAGAATCCGGTTCCTGCCGCGGATATGTAAAGGCTGAGTTTTGTGTAACAGGTGACGAGGCTGTTGAACTTGCGAAAAAAGTCGGTACAAGAGTGTGTACCGTAGATACTACAACATTAAAGGTTAGAGAAGAGCCTTCAACAGAAGCTACCGTACTGGGACTTGTTCCTAACGGTGAAATCCTTACCGTATCGGAAGAACTTGACGGATGGGTTAAGGTTAATATCGAAGAAGGTGACGGTTATGTCAGTCTTGACTACGTTAAACTTTCTACAGAATTCGTAAAGGCTGAGTCTAAGGCAGAAGAAGAAGCCCGTAAGGCCAAGGAAGAAGCTGCACGTTTGGCTGCTATTGAAGCTGCTAACAAAGCAAATAAGAAGAATAAGGGATCGTCATCAGGCGGTAAGCAGACAATTTATGCTACCGGCGGTGGAAGCGAACTTGGTAGACAGGTTGCCAACTATGGTTTACAGTTCGTAGGAAATCCTTACGTATATGGTGGTTCATCACTTACCAACGGAACTGACTGTTCGGGATTTGTAATGAGCGTATACAAGAACTTTGGTGTAAGCCTGCCGCATTCGTCATCGGCTGACAGATCTGTCGGTTATGCGGTTGACGGATTGGCTAACGCACAACCAGGTGACTTGGTATGTTACTCAGGCCATGTAGGTTTGTACATTGGCGGTGGTCAGATAGTACATGCTTCGTCAAAGAAGACAGGTATTAAGGTTTCCAATGCTGATTATCGTCAGATTCTTGCAATCAGACGTATCTTCTAATTAAGTTTAATAGAACGGCCGCTCTCATTAGTTTGAGAGCGGCTTTTATAACCCATGCGGACGAGAAAACCCACGATTTTAATCGTGTGGATGACAGTCCGCAAATATTTTAATTGCATGTAGATGTGTATATTGCAAATATCTACATAGTGCGCTATACTAAATGCATGAAAAATGAGTATAAACACACAAAAACAACAGTATCACTAATCAACTATCATTTTGTGTTCTGCCCTAGATATCGCAGAAAAATCTTTAATATTAAGGGTGTAGAACAACGCTTTAAGGAACTTACAGAAGCTGAATGTAGTAAAAATGGTATCGAAATACTTGCTTTGGAGTGCCATATAGACCATGTACACATATTTGTTAGTGTACTTCCAACTATGAGCATTCCTACAATCATGCAACAAATCAAAGGTGCTACTTCCG
>JAZUIS010000019.1:0-115416 GCA_045642345.1 Lachnospiraceae bacterium | reverse complement strand
GAGTTAGTATGTTCCTCACATCCAGCTTCCTTCAGATTCCACCTCACGATGGACACCCTTGCCTTCGGCTATATCCTTCCCACTACCGGGCGGATTCGGGACTTTAACCCGTTAGAAACGTGCGCCGCTAGGCGCACAAACGAGGAAAGCCTCCGGGGTCTCCGGAGGCTTTCTTTGTGTAAAAGGGGAATTTTCGGAATTGCTAATAAAAATTATCAATTCACAATCGGTAATTGTATAGTACTACCTCCCCACACTAATATCTATAAATATATTATAGAAAACTAACAATATTTTGCGCTTATGCAATAAAAGTACCATTTTTCACTAAATATACTAGAAATATATTTTCGTATGTTCACAGTTTGTTCATAAAGTGCACTAAACACGCAAACATACTATAGTATGTTTGCCATTTCAAAAACGTTGGAAACAGGCAAAATCTTAATATCCTTAACGTCTTTTAAATCATCCATGCACACCTTAGGAACGATGCAGGTACCAAATCCCAGTTTATGGACTTCATTCACTCTGGTCTTTATCATATTAACGGCACGTACCTCGCCGCTAAGACCTATTTCGCCAATTGCCACCATCTTATCGTCTATGGGAACGTTCTTAAAAGATGATATTATTGCCATTGCAATTCCAAGATCAATGGCAGGCTCGTTTATTTTGATGCCGCCTGCTATATTAACATATGCATCGCAGTTTCCGGTCTGAAGTCCCAAACGCTTTTCCAGAACAGCCATAAGAAGATTAACTCTGTTAAAATCCGTGCCTATGGTCTGGCGTCTTGGTATTCCGAAATTGGAATGGCATACAAGAGCCTGTATTTCAACAAGCATCGGTCTTGTTCCTTCCATGGAGCAAACAACAACAGAACCCGGCGATCCTTCCGGTTTTCCGCTCAGCATATACTCCGAAGGATTGGCCACTTCATTAAGGCCGTTCTCTTCCATCCTGAATACACCGATTTCGTTTGTGGAACCGAATCTGTTCTTTACACCTCGAAGCACCCTGTAGGAAGCATGTCTGTCTCCTTCAAAATAAAGTACGGTGTCCACCATGTGTTCAAGGACTCTCGGTCCTGCAACAGTACCCTCCTTGGTAACATGTCCCACAATAAATATACTGATATTAAAACCTTTGGATAATTGTAAAAAAACAGACGTGGATTCTCTGACCTGGGATACGCTTCCCGGTGCTGAGGATATTTCCTCATTGTACATGGTCTGAATCGAATCTATAACCACAACCTCAGGCTTTTCTTTTCGTATTGCATCTTCGATGGTACTCAATGTGTTTTCGCAAAGAAGAAGCATATTATCATTAAACTCCCCGATTCTCATTGCGCGAAGTTTAATCTGTTTAAGAGATTCCTCTCCCGAAATATATAAAACCTTGCGGCCGTCCATGCTCAAAAACCGGCATACCTGAAGTAATAAAGTAGATTTGCCGATTCCCGGGTCACCTCCGACTAAAGTTAAGGAGCCGGCCACTAAGCCGCCTCCCAAAACTCTGTCAAGTTCAGCTATATGAGTTGTAATTCGATCTTCTTTATCCAAAGATACATCCTTCAAAGAAGAAACCTTATAATCCGTTTTGCGGGGATTCATTTTTGAATTTCCCGCAGCGGGCGTTACAGTCTCCTCCACGAAAGTATTCCATTCTTTGCATCCGGGACACTGTCCCATCCACTTGGAAGATTCATATCCGCATGAATTGCAAAAGAAAATCGTTTTGGTTTTTCCTGCCATAATTAACTACTTAACTATTTTAACCTTTACTGTTTCAACACCTGCTAATTCAACCGATAATGAAAGCTTACCCGAAAGGTTTGTTTTCATCTTACCGGTGTTAACATCATTAATATAAACCGCATACTCTGTATCTTCTGCAAGTCCGACTGTGATCTGAGCATCTTCATCTCCGCACACGCTAAATGTGACACCGTTGTCAGATTCTTTAAAATTGAATACCGAAGTTCCCGGTTCGGATTCGTAAACAAACATATCATTCTTTTCAAGTTTGGTAAGTTCTTTGTATGTCTTTACCTTAAGTAAATCATTACCTGATTTAAAGTTCTCTACCTTTGTTTTTTCGCTTAAAGAATGATTACCGAAACTTACGGTACCATCGCTTTCGTTACGTAGCATTTCTTCTACATAAGCCATTAAAATTTCCCTCCGCTAATTCCTGGTTTCAAAAACTATTTCACCTTTTTTTACAGTGACTGATACATTGTCCCCACTCTTAATTTTACCAATTAATATCTCTTCTGCCAAGACGTCTTCAACAACATTTTGGATAGCTCGTTTAAGGGGTCTGGCACCCATTTTGTAGTCGGCATATTTTTCTACCAGATGGTTCTTTAGTGACGGTGTAAACGTCAAAGATATATCCATCTGCTTCTTACATCTCTTCGAAAGATTCTTGGCAAGAAGAGTAACAATCTGACTCATCTCTTTCTTTTCAAGGACCTTAAATACTATCATATCGTCAATACGGTTAATGAATTCCGGTTTGAATATCTTTTTGACTTCTTCCATAACACCGGCCTTCATCTTTTCGTAATTGACTTCTTTTGAATTATCCTGTACAAAGCCAAGATTCTTAGGAGCAATAATTCTCTGGGCTCCGGCATTTGATGTCATTATAAGTATTGTATTCTTAAAGGATACTTTACGTCCCTTAGAATCTGTAATATGACCGTCATCAAGTACCTGAAGCAATATGTTAAATACATCCGGATGAGCTTTTTCGATTTCATCAAACAGAACAACCGAATAAGGATTCTTACGAATCTTTTCGCTAAGTTGTCCGCCTTCATCAAAGCCTACATATCCGGGAGGTGCTCCGATCATCTTGGATACGGAATGACCTTCCATATACTCCGACATATCAACTCTTATTAACGCATCTTCCGAACCAAATACCGCTTCGGCAAGAGCTTTGGATAATTCTGTTTTACCTACACCGGTAGGTCCCAAAAACAGGAACGAACCGATGGGACGGTTAGGATCCGCAAGGCCTACCCTTCCTCTTCTTATTGCCTTGGCAACGGCACTTACGGCTTCTTCCTGGCCGATTACTCTTTCATGAAGAATCTTCTCGAGTTTAAGAAGTCTGTCGGATTCCTTTTCGTTAAGCTTCTTAACAGGAATCTTGGTCCACATTGACACAACCGAAGCTATATCATTCTCGGTTACGAAAACCTCATCGTTTCTGATGGTTGCCTTTTCTTTGTCCACTAATCTGGCGATCTTCTTAAGCTGCTTTGCGGACTTTAATTTAAGGTCTCTTGCCGATGCAATATCGCCCCGTTTAAGAGCCTCTTCAAGTTCATTATTAATTCTGTTGTATTCCTTTTCGGCTTCAATCTGCTTTTGCGAATTTACAGGCACTTTAAGTCTTACAGCTGCAGAAGCTTCATCCATAAGGTCAATTGCCTTGTCCGGAAGGTTTCTGTCGTTAATATATCTTTCGGATAATTCAACGCAGGCCTTCAAAGCCTCTTCGGTCATTTTAACTCTGTGATGTTCTTCATACTTATGTGCTATTCCCTTCAAAATACGAAGAGTTTCTTCCTTGGTGGGCTCTTCTACGTGAACCTGCTGGAATCTACGTTCCAAAGCCGCATCCTTTTCAACATATTTATGATACTCGGAGATAGTGGTTGCACCTATAAGCTGTAACTCACCGCGAGCCAGAGAAGGTTTGAGAATGTTAGATGCATCTATTGCACCTTCCGCGCCGCCGGCTCCTATAATTGTATGCATTTCATCAATAAACAGAATAATATTTCCGTTGTCTATTACTTCCTTAACAACCTTTTTTATTCTTTCTTCGAACTCACCACGGTACTTGGAACCGGCTACCATACCGGAAAGGTCAAGTGTTAAGACTCTTTTGTTCATTACCGTGTACGGAACGTCACCGTTAACTATTCTAAGAGCCAGTCCTTCAACAACCGCCGTTTTACCCACACCGGGTTCACCTATAAGGCAGGGATTGTTCTTGGTTCTTCTTGACAGTATTTCGATAACTCTCTTTATCTCATCGTCACGTCCTATAACCGGATCGAGCATTCCGTCTTTGGCAAGTTGTGTCAAATCTCTGCTGTACTGATCAAGAGTCGCCGTTCCCTGGGTTTGGGACGTACCTCGCTTGGTCAGGTCCTGCTTAAACAGTGACGGATCTTCTCCCATTGCGATAAGTGTATCAAGATAAAGTTTGTGAATAGAAACTCCCAATGTATTAAGGAGCCTGAGTGCCACATTATCGCCTATAAGAATCATAGCAAGCAAAAGATGTTCGGTACCGACTTCTCTGGCATCGAATCTTTCGGCCTGATTAACAGCCATATCAATCAGTTCCTGAGCTCTTGGCGAATAACCGTCACGGTCTTTCACTATAACTTTGTTTTCAGGTGCAATTAATTCCTGAATCATATCAAGAACTCTGTCGGCAGTAACACCGTTATCCGACAGAACTCTTCCGGCAACGCCGAAATTTTCTTCCAACATGCCAACGAGGATATGTTCTGTTCCAACATATCCTACGTGTAATTTCTTGGATGTTTTGGCAGCAAGTACCAAAACATCCTTTGCATTTTGTGTAAAGCCATTAGACTTCATATTTCTTTTCCTTTAAAAACTTATTCCTTATCGTCCATATTTAAGAACTCAAATTCAAATTCGTCATCGTCAGCCAGGAAATTCTGCGGCTTACGTGGACGTCTCTGAGGACGAGCTGCTTCATCACGTGAAGGTCTTCTTTCTTCGTAAGATGAAGAACTTCTTTCGGGTCTTTCTTCTCTTGCGGGACGATCTTCTCTTGCAGGTCTTCTTTCTTCACGTTTACGTGCAGGTGCCTCTTCTTCATCACTGTAATTTCTGTCGTATCGTGATGAACGAAGATTTCTTGAAGGACCGCGGTCATCCTGAGGTGCGCGTACAGGTGTCTCTTCCTCTTCAAAATCGTCTTCGTAATATTCTTCTTCATAAACGCTTCTTGACTTAAGGAAGAATAATATTGCTGCGATTAATGCAACAAGCATCAATGCGCCGAATACAATAGTCAGAATCTTAAAGGTTGTAAGTTTACCCGATACATCCTGATAATTATTGTTAAGTGTTGTAATAGCTTCCAATAAATCGTTAACTTTCTGACGAGTATTGTTAATATGGTCATACAGATAATACTGATATACGCCGTCATCATCAGTTGTATATACGATTTCATAGTCGCCGCCTACAGGTTCCTCTTCTACGGGAGCCTCATATAATTCGGGAGTTTCCGTTTCTTCGGTAAACTCTTCACCTTCTTCGCCTTCGGGATTTTCACCTTCTTCGCCTTCGATAGGTGCAGGCGGTGCCGATACTGTAATAAGGTCAGATCTGATATATCCTTCTACGTTTTTGCTGTCACACTTAAACTGATACCACTTATTTCCGGAAGCATCCGTAGCCTCGCCGATAAGCAAAATGCTGGTTCCTGCTTCGATTGAAGCAACCTTTTCATATCCCGTGCCGGCTCCCGATCTAATGTTAACAGGAGAATTACCTGCAATTGTTGCAGTGGTCTCTGTTATAGGAGTAGGTACCGTAGGAGCAAGGGATGATGCAGTATTTGCATTATCTTCCGTATTTTCTTCCTTAGGCTTTTCTGTAGCCTCCTTGTTAAGCTTAACAAGATCGCCTCTTACATAACCTGTCGAAGAATCGTTAACCTGAATCTTATACCATGTATTGCCATCGTCTCCCGTAACGGTTTCCAGCACTTTAAACTCATCGCCCTGGGCACCGTTAGTAACAACCGAAGATGATGTTGAAGATGAGGAACGAACTCTTATTCCGTCTTCGTTCATTACAACAGTATCCGCAAGTGACGTAACGGCAAGTCCAAGTACCAGTACACTCGCTGCTATTGCTGACAACGCAGCCTTGCTAAAAATCTTTTTCATAAATCATTACACCCTTTCATTAGAATGGATTATTCCATAAGTCCTTTATTATTTACCAAATCAAATTTTTCGTCCATAAGCATTTGCTTAATAACTCTTTTAGATACCCCGGTTTTTTCCGAAAGCACTACTGCATTAACCCCCGGATGCTGTTCAAGATAATTTCTTATCTTTCCGTAGTCATCCATCATCAAATTCCCACACTTTTCACACACATACTCGCCAAGTCCTTTGTACTTAAGTCGTTCCCCGCACTTATCACAGACATCGGGTTTTTCATATTCAACGCGTTCAAAAGAATCTAACTGAGAATTATGCATTTAACCACCTTTATGCTTCGTCTATAGCCTTTCCTATATCGTTTCTCATATATTTGTTATCAAACTCAACCCATTCGGTTGCCTTGTAGGCATTTGCTCTTGCCTCAAGCAAGGTCGCACCCTTTGCCGTAATGCCAAGAACTCTGCCGCCGTTCGTAACAATTCCCTCTTCGGTTTTCTTCGTTCCTGCGTGGAAACAGAAATAGTCATCCTTACCTTCAAAGTTCTCAAGTCCTTTAATAACAAATCCCTTTTCGTAGGAAATCGGATAACCCTTGGATGCAAGTACCACACATACTGCCGCATTATCTTCGAACTGAAGATCCACTTTATCAAGAGTACCGTTGATACATGCTTCCATTACCTCTATAATATCATTTTTCATTCTCGGAAGTACAACCTGCGCCTCGGGATCACCGAATCTTGCATTATATTCAAGTACTCTCGGTCCGTTTGGCGTAATCATAAGTCCGAAGAAAATGATTCCCTTAAATTCTCTGCCTTCTGCCTTCATTGCATCGACAGTAGCCTGATATACGTACTTGTTACAGAACTCATCCACTTCCTTGGTGTAGAAGGGGCTTGGTGAAAATGTTCCCATTCCGCCTGTGTTTAATCCCTGGTCACCGTCCATTGCTCTCTTATGATCCTGGGCAGAAGTCATTGTCTTAATCGTCTTTCCGTCTACGAAAGAAAGCACCGAAACTTCACGACCTGTCATAAACTCTTCGATAACAAGCTTATTTCCTGCTGCGCCGAACTGTCTGTCCATCATTATTGCCTTAACGCCTGCCTTTGCTTCGTCAAGAGTGTTGCAGATAAGCACTCCCTTACCAAGCGCCAGACCGTCTGCCTTAAGTACAATCGGCATAGGAGCCGTTTCCAGATATTTAAGAGCATCCTCCGGATTGTCGAAGTTCTCATATGCTGCAGTAGGAATATTATACTTTTTCATCAAATCCTTCGAAAATGCCTTTGAGCCTTCAAGGATTGCAGCTGCTTTATTGGGTCCGAATGCAACAATACCTGCCTCGTTAAATGCATCAACCAGTCCGCCTACAAGAGGATCATCCGGTCCCACAATAACAAAATCTATTTCATTGGTCTTTGCAAATTCCACCAGCTTATCAAATTCCATTACGCCGATAGGTACGCATTCTGCTATCAGTCCTATTCCCGCATTACCGGGTGCACAATAGAGTTTGTCAACCTTAGGAGATTTTACTACGGAAGTTGCAATTGCATGCTCTCTTCCGCCTGATCCAACGATTAATACTTTCATGTTATTAACTCCTTAATGTAAAAATATATTATTTATTGGCAATATCGTTAATTGCCTTTGGAAGCAAAATCCACTCTGCCTGTTCCATAACACGTTTCTGAAGGATTTCGGGCGTATCACCCTCCTCAATATAAACAGCCTTCTGGGCTATTATTCTGCCGGTATCGGTTCCTTCATCAACATAATGAACTGTGGCTCCCGTGACCTTAACCCCACGCTTAAGAGCCTCCTCGTGAACCTTAAGTCCGTAAAAGCCCGTTCCGCAAAATGAAGGTATAAGTGACGGATGAATATTGATAATTCTGTCTTTATAAATCTGAGTCATCTTTTCGGGAAGTATAACCAAAAATCCCGCAAGAACAATTAAGTCGGGTTTCCATTCATCAAGCTTTGCCAAAAATGCCTCGTTAAAGTCACCGCGGTCGGCAAACGACTTTGGAGAAATAACACAGCTTTCAATTCCTGCTTTTTTAGCTCTTTCGAGAGCAAAAGCATTCGGATTGTTACTAAATACTCCTACTATTTCCGTATTGGTAATTGTTCCGTCAGCTACCGCATCTATGATAGCCTGAAGATTGGTACCTCCGCCTGATACGCATACAGCAACTCTTAACATAAAGTAACTCCCTTTTGGCCGGCTTTAACTTCACCTACCAGGAATGGTGTGTCACCCGATTCCTTAATTGCAGCCATAGCAGCATCAACATCCTTAGGGTCAATGG
Source organism: Lachnospiraceae bacterium (assembly GCA_045642345.1). Lineage (GTDB taxonomy): Bacteria > Bacillota > Clostridia > Lachnospirales > Lachnospiraceae > JAILLW01. The sequence continues at coordinate 107,124 of JAZUIS010000019.1, read as the reverse complement.
CAAGAACCATACCAAGTCCCATATTGAATGTGTTGTACATCATCTTATCTTCGATCTTACCTGTTTCCTGAATCAGCTTAAAAATCGGAGGAGCCGTAAAGCTGTCAAGCTTAATGTGAGCATTAACTCCTTCCGGAAGCATACGGGGAACATTCTCGTAAAATCCTCCGCCTGTAATATGTGAGCAGCCCTTTACTGTAACTCCGGCTTTCTTAATGTTCTTAAGTGCATGAACATAAATTCTTGTGGGCTCGATAAGAGCCTCACCCAAAGTCTTTCCAAGCTCATCATAATATTTATCAAGGTTTTCTTTTGTTATATCAAACACTTTTCTTACAAGAGAAAATCCGTTACTGTGCACTCCTGAGGAAGCTATTCCTATAAGAGCATCACCGGGTTTAATATTCTCACCTGTAATTAAATCCTTTTTATCAACGACACCTACTGCAAATCCCGCAAGGTCGTAATCGTTCTCGGGCATAAGTCCCGGATGTTCTGCAGTCTCACCGCCGACCAATGCGGCATCCGACATTTTGCAGCCTTCGGCCACACCCTTAACGATTGTGGCAATCTTCTCCGGATAGTTCTTGCCACAAGCTATATAGTCTAAGAAGAATAATGGTTCACCGCCTGCACATACCACATCGTTTACACACATTGCAACCGCATCAATACCGATGGTATCATGTTTGTCCATAACGAATGCTAATTTAACTTTGGTTCCGCATCCGTCTGTTCCCGACAACAATATAGGTTCTTCCATATCCTTAATTTTGCTAAGTGAGAAGGCACCCGAAAAACCGCCTAACGAACCTAAAACTTCAGGTCTTAGTGTTTCTTTAACATAGCCCTTCATCAATTCGACGGATTTGTATCCGGCTTCGATATCAACTCCAGCTGACTTGTAATCCATAATATTCTCCTTATTTATATCATTTAAATTATTTATTGTATTCTTTGTAGCCTACTTCCTGAAGCTTAGCATCCTTTGCAACTACCTGATCCTTAAGTTTCTGGGAATAAGCTTTTAATTTCTTGAGTAACTCTTCATCAGATGTTGCAAGAATCTTGGCTGCAAGCAATCCGGCATTGGCACCGCCGTTAATTGCCACTGTTGCAACAGGGATTCCCGAAGGCATCTGAACTATCGAATATAATGAATCTCTACCGCCAAGGGATGTTGTATGCATAGGAATTCCGATAACGGGAAGCGGGAATATTGCGGCGCACATGCCGGGTAAATGAGCAGCCATTCCTGCGCCTGCTATAATTACCTTAAATCCCTTTTCTTCTGCTGTCTTAGCATAATCAAAGAACACATCCGGTTCTCTGTGTGCAGAAATAATTTTCATCTCATAAGAGATACCAAGTTCCTCCAGGATGTCCGCAGCCTTTGCCATGATAGGCATATCCGAATCCGATCCCATTACAATTCCAACTTGTGGCATAGATAAATTTCCTCCTAAAAAATACTCCTAAAGCAGATAAAATGGACATTATCCACCTAACTACCCATACTCAGTAATCATACTAAAAATGAAAAGATATTGCAACAATATTTAGGGCTAAAATAAGAAAAGCCCCACTATATGTGGGACTGTTCATTATGTCAGTGCTTTATTAAGTTCCTCTGTTCCCGAAAGTGTAAATCTTCCGTCTTCAATAATCGTAACTACGCTTCCGTCCATATTAACCACGCTGATTTCCCTAAGCTCGTCATAGGGGATTGTAACATCCGTATGACAATTAAAATAAGCTTTAAGCGGATCAGTATTACGAAGAAGCGAATAATCGTTTTCTTTGGCAACTATTTCCTTTCCGTCGGGGTTATACACCCTTATGTCTTCGCACTGGGAATAACATGTATCGCCGAAGGCAAAATGCGGTCCTGTCTTTTCGGCTATAAGTATCGGCATTTTATCTTCAATATTGAATTTGCGTGCCATTGTATATGCCGTTGTGTTTGTACCTATGGCAAACTCACCCATGGGAAGGGTATCGTGACTAAAGAGCACATTATCCTTAATATACTTCCTGTTTTCTTCCTCGGTAGGGAAATTATTGCAGGCATAATCCGTTACAATGCCGTCTTTTATAGTTAACATAAAATCTTTGAATTCCAATCCGTTAAGGAATACCTTTTTAACATAAAGTATGCCTTCCGTACCCTTAAGCACAGGCGAAGTAAACACTTCACCCACCGGAATATTAACGTCGGCCACACAATTTTCGAAAATAGTTTCCTTTTCCGGATCCTTCAACTTATGTAAACTAATCTTCAGATTTGTCTTATTTTCGCCTCTTCCCTTCACCAAAACATAGTCGCCCTTATCAAGAGTATCGATTAATGTCTGTTGTATGTTCTGATAAAGCTTATAATCAAGGGTATTGATTTTAACAACTTCATTAAATATCTGTTTGAAATCGGGACCTATATCGGGTGTGGGGAATGCAATAATGGTAAAGCTTCTTTCTTCTTCCTTAATGTATTTGCTTTGAACATTCATTGATTCCGAGGTGATCTTAACCTTAAGCTTCTGCTGCTCTTTAGTAAGCACCGGCGCATAGGGAACCGTTATATATGACGGAGCCTCTTCACCGAAAACTTCCATAACGGCCGGCCCTGCAAACAAAGCAGCTTCTTCCTTATACTTTTCGTAGGCGCTCTTAATTGCCTCCACCTTAATCGTTGCAAGTCTGCTGTCAAGGAACAGTGCGGCATCATCCTTATGTTCATAATCATACTGTCTTGAAGGGCAGGCTCCCTGATAGCCGTTTTTGACTACGCCTCTTCCCTTAAGGAGATTAAAGGAAGCTCTTGAGAATGTCGGTTTAAGACCCATTGCCTTGAAATTATCAATGGCAATTTTAATAACAGGTTCAAATCCAAGCACATATCTTATTGCAACAGTTTTTTTGATACTAAGATCCTTGTTTGTATTTATAAATCCTATTCTGTATCCTTCGGTAAATGTATCCGCCATTTTCTTAAGCACATCCTCATCCAGCGAAGAAATATGCTCTAAAGTTTCCTCCTCAACAGAAGTTACATACTCGCCGAAAAGATATAATGTCTTTATATCATTAACATCTTCCCCCATAATTATCTTAGTTGCGAAGTCTTCTTCAAGGGTAACATTATTTCTTACCTTCTCTTCATAGGCATCGTAAGTATAATCATTAACATAGTAGAACAAAATATCCTTAAGCACCGTTACCGAAGGATGTGTCGCATCTTCTTGCGTTGCTACAAGATACGCACTGTAGAACTCCAGGAACAGTTCCATTCTTATTACCAGATTAAACACATCGCCTTCATAGGCATAGGGAATCATAGCCCTTAATTCAGCCTCCAGCGCACAAAGATATACTTCCTCGTCACACAAGCAATTGGAATACGTTATGTCAACCGGCCACTCATATGCTTTGTGATTCATCACACGAAGGTTATCTAAATCCAGTTTACATAACTCATCACTAACTTTCAGTTCATATATCTTTGCAATAAACAAAATAAATTCCGCCCGGGAAGCAAAAAAGCTTTGTATCCTGTCAGGCAGAATTTTTTCATCAATAATCTCTTCTATTCTGTATTTTGCTAAATTATATCTTTCTTCCAAAGTAATCTCCTACAAAATCGCACCGGCATACAATATGGCACTAAGTTCCAAAAGGGCAACGGTATTAAAAACAAATCCCAACACTCTAAATAACCAGAACTTGTTAGCCTCAAGTACCGAAATAACCGCAAGTACATATCCGGCAATCATAAAAATCGTGGCAAAAAAAGCACAGACCCCCAGTCGTGTAACTTCTTCGCCGGCCTCAAGATATGAGTAATAGAGACATAATCCGTATGTTATTGCAGATAAAGCACCAAAAAAAGAAGACATTATGCCGCAAACAGAATGCTTCTTATTGGTATATATAAAATTTCTTCTTAACATTTACTACTTGGCACCGTACAGTTTATAGTACTCATCAATTGCTGTCTTTATGGTATCATCAATGAGAATTTTACCATCCACAGGTTTGTTATACAAGCATTCAACAACATCATCCATATTAACAATGGAACGAGCTTCGATACCGTACTTATCCTTAATATCGTCAAGAGCCGTCTTGTCGGTATCAAGGCCTTTTTCCATACGGTTAAGCGAAACCATAAGTCCCTTAATTTCAACATTACCCTGAGCCTTGATTATAGGGAAGGTCTCTTCAATCGACTTACCCGATGTGGTAACATCTTCTATCATAACGACTCTGTCACCGTCATTCATGGGTGAGCCCAAAAGTATACCCTTTTCACCATGATCCTTAGCTTCCTTACGATTGCATGAATACTTAATATCCACACCGTAAAGTTCTGAAATTGCCATACTCGTTGCTACTGCCAAAGGTATACCTTTGTAGGCAGGTCCGAAAAGAATATCAAAATCAAGTCCGAAATTATCATGAATTGCCTTCGCATAATATTCGCCCAACTTACGAAGCTGTGTTCCTGTTATGTAGGCACCCGCATTCATAAAAAACGGAGACTTACGACCGCTCTTCAATGTGAAATCTCCGAACTTAAGAACATTCGAATCCACCATAAATTTAATAAATTCCGACTTGTAACTTTCCATAATTGACTCCTTTATATTTAATCTTCATCTGTTTCATTATCATCCGAAGCACTGTCTTCGCCCGTTTTTTGATACTTCATGAATTCATCGATACCGTCAGCAATACCCATAACTATTTTGTTCTGATATTCTTCCGTCGACAGCAGGGTATCTTCTTCCTGATTTGTCATATAGCCCATTTCCACAATGGTAACGGGAACCTTAGACCAGTTAATTCCCGACATGGTATCGGTTTCCCATACTCTTTCCTGGCTGGCGCCTGTGGCTGCTACCATATTATCAAGAATACAGCGGGACAAAAGATGTGAAGCTTCGTATATCTGTTCACAATAGGGATTGTTCTCCGTGGGACATATTGTCATCATTCCTTTGGCCTGACTGCTTTCGGAACCGTTGGCATGAATTCTTACAAAAACCGCAGCATTATTATCATTTGCAATCGCGGCACGCTGGGAATTTGATATATCAACATCGTTAGTTTCTCTTGTCACTATTACCTGATATCCGCGATTTGTTAACTCTTCTTTAAGTTTAAGTGAAACAAGAAGATTTATCTCATACTCGGGAATTCCCGTATAACTTCCTACGATTCCCGCAGATACCTTGGGCTTTTCCAAGGAAGCGCCCGGAGCTACAGGTTCCGTGTCCGGATTTTCTTTTAGCTGATGACCCGGGTCTATACAAATAATCTGTCCCTGTCCTACCTTACGTACTGAAGTTTCTTCTTCGCTGAGAATGGAATTTGCAACTTCAACCTCAATCATTTCTGAATAATTCTTACTTACATAACCGAAATTCCCGTCCGAATATTCAAAGCAGTAAAACTCCTCCGTCTCATCAACGTAAGGAAACTGATTACCCTCCTGGCCTGTGGCAACTACCATTGAATCGCTGTCGGTACCGGGCTTATTTCTGATATTAACATTGGAGCCTGTAATCTTAACCATTCTCTCCATATGGGTCAGAGGTTCTTTCGGCTCTTCTTTTGAACCGAAACTGTCAATATCAAGTCCGGACTGTTCCATAGTGGCTAAATTATTCTTAGTCCTGTCATACAGTTCGCTCGTTACTTCTTCTTTAGGCTCTTCTTCATCCTTTTTGCAGGCAACGGTGCATAATACCATAACAAGCATAAGAACTGTAAGTATCAGACTTTTTTTAGTTATAGTCTTTATCTTAAGATTTACTCTCTGCATTTTGCAAAAACATCCTTAACCGTATCTTCGTCGGTTTCATAACAATCTTCATAATAAACGTACTCAAGATATTCAAAGGGATAAGCATTGTACATATTGTTCAGTTTTGAAGTGTATTCCTTTTGAGTTACACTTACCCCGTCCACCATGTACATTGTCTCATCATCGCTTTCAACTTTTGAGAAGTTTCCGATGCATTCACAGTATCCGTTTCTTATTTCAAACATCATTTCATAATAAAATTCGCCATCATCGCCGGATGTGTAAATAATGTTCGTACCGGGAATATACATGAATTGTCCGCTTTCACCGAAGGGACCTAAATCATTAATTTTATGGCTGCTCTCATCATAAATGAATGCCTCTGTCTGATCCTCCTCGTCTACCCCCGGCATACATATCATGAGAGGATACTCAGTTCCTATATCAAGAAGATTAAATCTTGCATCCTCATATTCATAGTGTGCTATATAATTTGACAGTTCCGTAATATACTGCTTCTCAATTCCGTCCGTTAATGCAAACTTAACTTCGGGAACAGCAAACTGTGAATAATCGAAGTCATCCATGTTGTATCCGGCATAGCTGAATAATTCCGCAAGAGCATCCTTATAGTCCATTCCGCTGTCCAGACAGTCGTTGTAATATTCCATATCTTCTTTATTGACACTGTTATATACAACTCTTTCATAATCATCATAAGGTCGTACCAGGATGTATGTTGACTGGGTTGAATCCATACTTTCACCATAGAATGAAGTCGTACAATTACATTCAGCCTCAATTATGAAGCCGGTAGACTCCACGTCAAACACGCCCACAGGCTTAATATCGACACATTCAAGTTCAAGGGAGTACCGCATACTGTTAAACTCATCTGCTGCGCTCATCATATTGACATACTCATCATAATAATTATCGGTTACCACAATCGAATCATATTTCGACGCAAAAGAATACGGGCTTGTACCTGCTTTTACATTTTCGGATACTTCGCTCATGAATTTACAATAATTATTTAATATTTTTTCGGTATACTCCTCGGATACCAGCAATTTATTGAAGTATAGCTTGCCGTCTTTAATCTCGGCATATTCTTCCGGTGCAACGCTGTCATCTTCAGCAGTAATATCAATAATCTCATCTATAGTTCCGTCTTTAAGGGACATTGTTACTTCAACGCTATTTGTCTTTGAAGAATCTCCCATTACGGAATTGTATTCGTATGTAACCTCGCCGTAATTAAGTCCGGTACATACAACTTCCGTATACAAATCATCAGTCGATTCCGGAGTTCCCAGGGCAATTGCAGGCTCCATTACAGTATACGTATATGTAAACGGATCAGCCGTGAACCGGCCCTTGGAATCATCATATGTAAGGGTTACATCACCGATTTGCGTCTTTAATGTGTAATTGGCGCGAACCAGATCCATAAGTTCACAACCGCTTGTGAAGTTTTCTTCGGCATATTCGGCGAACTTATCTTTATCCTTATCAAGTTTTTCGTTAGTGAAACAAAATCTGTCGGCAGCTGCTTTATAATCTTTGTCCATCAGATTCTTTTGTAAAAAGATATAACTTTTTGTTCCCTCGGGTACTACAAAGTACCAGCATGCTACTGCAGCAGCTGCAATCAGAATAATAATTATAAAAATAGCAAGCAGGACCTTAAGACCTGTATGCTTTTTCTTCTTTTTTACCGGGATTTGCTCATTAGTTGTCTCTACGCTTTGAGTTTTGACCGAAGCTGCAACCGATGCTGCAACCGGTGAACCGCATTTTACGCAAAACTTTGCGCCTTCCTTAATAGGCGCGCCACATTTAGTACAAAACATATCTTTTCTCCGAATCAATTAATGTCTGAAAGTTATATTACCTGTCTTATCATCCATGCTTTCTACAATGGCAAGTGATTCAACTCTTATGCCTTTGTCTCTTAAACGCTTTCCGCCATCCTGGAAACCTTTTTCGATTACAATTCCGACACCCTGAAGCGTTGCTCCGGAACTTTGGATAATATCTATAAGTCCTTCAACGGCACATCCGTTTGCAAGGAAATCATCTATAACAAGAATCTTATCCTCCGGTGATAAATATTTTTTGGATACAATAACATCATAAACTCTTTTGTGAGTAAAGGATTCTATCTTTGTAGTGTACATGGAACCGTCAAGATTGATTGACTGGGTCTTCTTGGCAAATACAACAGGTGCATCAAAGTACTGGGCAACAATGGTGGCAATGCCTATTCCGGATGCCTCGATTGTCAAAATCTTATTAATTTCAACCCCGTCGAACAGTCTTTTAAATTCCTTGCCCAGTTCGTTGATGAGTTTAACATCAATCTGGTGATTAATAAAACTGTCAACCTTAAGCACATTACCTGCTTTTACAATACCGTCTTTTTGAATTCTTTGCTCTAAAAGTTCCATGTTAAGCCTCCGAAAAATTATCTTTCTTCTCTGAAATAATTAAGTCCGAGTGATGCCGGAGGCTGATCCTCACGGCGATTACGCATACTTGTAAATATAAGTACGATAAGTGTTACAACATAAGGAATCATCTTATATAATTCTTTAAGTTCCATGTGTTCCATACCACTTGGAATATATAAGTACAAAATATATAAACCACCGAACAAAATTGAAGCAAATATACCCGAGTTTGCATTCCAGATTGCGAAAATAACAAGAGCAATAGCAAGCCAGCCACTGTCTCCGAATGCATCGTTGCTCCATACGCCGCAGGCATAATCCATAACATAATATAATCCGCCGAGTCCCGCTATCATACAACCGATGCACGTTGAAACATATTTATATTTCGTAACATTGATACCTGCAGCATCCGCTGTATTTGGGCTTTCGCCTACAGCTCTTAAATGAAGTCCCGTTCTTGTTTTCTTAAGTATATAAGCCACAACAACCGCACATATAATTGCAACATAAGCAAGAAAACCGTAAGAAAGGAATAATTCTCCGAACCATCCGCACTTGGATGCAAAGGGAAGTTTCGCACTAAAATATGCACTTGTCTTGGTAAGTGCTATTGACGGCACATCCGTATGAGCAAGCTTAATAAGGGAGCCTCCGAAGAAGTTACCGAATCCGATTCCGAATGTGGTCATTGCAAGACCGGTAACATTCTGATTAGCTCTTAAGGTTACCGTAAGGAAGCAGTAAAGCAATCCCATAAGCAGCGAACCTATAAGGGAGCAAAGAAGCGGAATCATAACCGCCAAAAATCCGTTGATATTTCCTCCGTTTAACGAATTCTCATAAAAGAAAGAACCGATAACACCGCAAATACCTCCAACGTACATGACGCCGGGGATACCAAGGTTTAAGTTTCCTGATTTTTCTGTGATAATTTCACCGGTACATCCGAAAAGAAGAGGAATGCCCTGACCTACCGCTCTTGGAATAAATGCAAGAAATCCTAACATGATGCACCCTCCTTTACTTTGGAATCGGCGTTCTTCTTAAATATTATCTTGTAATTAATGAAGAACTCGCATCCTATAATGAAGAACAAAATAATTCCGGTCAAAATATCCGCAAATGACTGATTCAATTCAAAATTAGTTGCAATTTCACCGGCACCTCTGTTCATAAATACAATAAGTAAACTGGTCAAAATCATAGTAAAGGGATTGAACTTGGCAAGCCATGAAACAAGAACCGCCGTAAAGCCCTGTCCGCCGGAAATCGTTGTTGTAATAGTGTGATTAACAGAACCTACAAGCAACAATCCCGCAATACCGCACAATGCACCCGAAAGAATCATGGTACGTACAATAACCTTACCCACTTTGATTCCCACATATCTTGCTGTATTTTCGGATTCACCCACTACCTGAATCTCATATCCATGCTTCGAATATTTAATATAGTAATATAAGAACACCGTCGAAACTACAGCCACCATTATACAAAGCATATACTTACTTCCGAATAACTGAGGCAACCATCCCGAATGGGAATTCTGGTTGATAATTCCGATTTTACCCGAACCCTTGGGCACTTCCCAAAGAATGGTAAAGTAAGAAACAAGCTGAGTTGCTATATAATTCATCATCAATGTCGAAAGTGTTTCGTTTGTGTTCCAAAGAGCTTTGCAGATAGCCGGAATAAAGCCCCAAAGTGCTCCAAGGAAAATACTTGCCACAACCATACACACCATAACAAGGGGGCTTGGTATTTTGTCTCCGAGAAGTATCATACAGCTTGCTGCACCAAGTCCGCCCATAAGTACCTGACCTTCTCCTCCGATATTCCAGAATCGCATTCTAAATGCCGGAGTAAGTGCCAAAGATATAATCAAAAGCAATGACAAATCCTGGAAGGTTATCCATGTCTTACGGACACTTCCAAAAGCACCTTTAACTATGGCACCGTAAACACTTATGGGGTTAACGCCTGTTGCAAAGGCTGTTATTACTGCACATAAAAGAAGGGCAATTACAATAGCTATGGCTCTTGTCAGCACTCTCTTTTTTCTGGGTAATGTATCACGCTTAACCACGTGAAATAATGGTTCTTTATGCTTCTTTTCCATCATTACCTCCCTGAAGGCTGGTCATCATAAGTCCAACCTGATTTTTCTCTGCGGTACGACCGTCGATAATTCCGCTAACCTGTCCGTCACAAAGGACAAGAATTTTGTCTGAAATCTGAAGAAGAACATCAAGATCTTCTCCTACGAATATAACAGCGGTACCTGCTACCTTTTGGCTGTTAATTAAGTCATAAATCGTGTATGAAGAATTTATATCAAGTCCTCTTACAACATAAGCCGTCATAAGAACCTTCGGCTTATTATATATTTCTCTTCCTACAAGTACCTTCTGAACGTTACCGCCTGATAATCTTCTTACCGGAGTATCTATACCCGGAGTATTAACCTGAAGTTTCTTAACTATCTTCTCGGCAGTCTTATGGGGTGTTTTTCTATCGGTAAACAGTCCGTTTCCTTCTCTGAAAGTTCTAAGCATCATATTATCGGAAATGTCCATATTTCCCACAAGGCCCATTCCGAGTCTGTCCTCGGGGACGAAGCTTAATGCAACACCCAGATCTTTAATCTTAAGGGGATCCATTCCCGTAAGTTCCGTAACGTTTCCGTCATCGTCATAATATTTAACAGAACCCGATTCTACCTTTTGAAGTCCTGCTATAGCCTCAAGAAGTTCCTTCTGGCCGCAGCCCGAAATACCTGCTATACCAAGAATTTCGCCTGAGTAGATGTCAAAGCTTACATCCTTAATCTTCTGGATGCCCTCTTCATTAATAATATTCAGTCCTTCTACCTTAATCTTAAGTTTAGGATCAAGGGGTTCGGGCCGCTCTATGCATAACTCCACTTTACGTCCGACCATCATGTCGGTCATTTCCTGTGGATTAGTATCTTTCGTAAGTAATGTACCGATATACTCGCCGCCTCTTAATATGGCAACCTTATCGGATATTTCCTGTACCTCATTAAGCTTATGCGTAATAATAACAATTGCCTTTCCGTCGGCTTTCATATTGCGCATAACATCAAACAGTTTACGCGTCTCCTGAGGTGTGAGTACAGCGGTAGGCTCATCGAGAATAAGTATTTTGGCACCGCGGAACAGTACCTTAACTATTTCTACCGTCTGTTTTTCAGAGACACTCATATTGTATATCTTTTTGTCCGGATCAACATCAAAACCGAACTTGTCGCATATTTCGACTATCTTTTCTTTGGCAGCTTTAATATCAAGTTTTCCTTCAAGGCCCAGAATAATATTTTCGGTTGCCGTAAGAACATCTATCAGTTTAAAATGCTGATGCACCATTCCGATGCCGTATTCGTAGGCATCTTTAGGTGAAGTTATGTTAACCTCGTTGCCGTCTATTAATATTTTTCCCTCATCAGGATAATATATGCCGGCAAGCATATTCATAAGTGTTGTTTTACCGGAACCGTTTTCGCCAAGTAATGATAATATCTCGCCGTGATTAATATCAAGCGAAACATCCTTATTAGCGACTACGGCGCCGAAAGTCTTCGTAATGTTGCGTAACGAAACTGCAGCGGTTGTATTCACGAGTAGTTCTCCTAATCTTGTTATGTAAACAATATCGTAAAAAAGTTACGGGCGACTAAAAAGTCGCCCGTTAATTATAACTGATTTCAGTATAGATTTAAAGGTCTTAGAATGCAGTATCAAGTAATTCGATACCATCAATCTGAAGATCGAAGTAAGGAGCTGAACGGAAGCCCTCACCTGATTCATTGAAGAATCCGTCTGTGATTACTTCATGGTCGCCCTGGTAATCGGCATCTGTATCAACGTCAGCCATATATGTTGTTACTTCAGCACCACCTACTGTAAATGTCTTAGTATCAAATACGTGAAGTGATCCGCTTTCAAGCTGTGACTTAACTTCATCGAACTTAGCCTGTGTGCCTTCTGCAACTGAAGCGCCAAGATCTGTTAACTTAACAGAACCTGTTGCAATTGTTCCTGTCCAGTCTGTATCAAAAGCTTCGCCCTTAGCTGTTGCAGTCATAGCGTATGTGAAGTAAGGAGCCCAGTCAATTCTTGATGAAACAAGATATGTGTTAGGGCACTGCTCATTTGTTGAACCGTTGTATGAAACATCGGGAACACCTGCTGTTTCACAAGCTGTAGGAGCACCCATTGAGTCAGCATGCTGTGAAAGTAATACGCAACCGTCAGAAATTAACTTGTTAGCGCCTTCCTTCTCTGCTGTCTCATCATACCAAGAACCTGTGAAGGTAACTTCCATTGTAGCTGAAGGGCAGATTGAACGAGCGCCTAAGAAGAATGATGTATATCCTGAAATAACCTCAGCATATGTGTAAGCACCAACATAACCAATCTTAGCCTGGTCAGCTGTAATTGTGCCGTTCTCAATCATCTCGTTGAGCTTCATTCCTGCTACAACACCTGCAAGATAACGACCTTCGTAAATTGAAGCGAATGCATTGTGGTAGTTAGCAAGGTTCTCTGTATGAGCCTTAGTACCTGTTGCATGGCTGAACTGAATATCAGGATATTCCTTAGCAGCCTCAATCATGTAATCTTCGTGACCGAATGAATCAGCGAAAATGAATCCGCATCCTTCGTCAGCCAATTCGCAAGCTGCATCGTAACATTCCTGACCTTCGGGGATGTTAGTCTTAATAATGTACTCAACACCTAAAGCTTCACAAGCTTCCTTAGCAGCTGTGATGAAGTTTAAATCGTAAGTTGAGTTCTCGTCGTGCAAGCAGATGAAACCTGCTTTAAGATTAAGTGAAGCACCTTCTGTTGCTTCTGCTGCTGTATCATCTGATGCAGCGTTAGTAGCTTCTGCAGTGTCTGCAGCGCCACATGCACACAATGAAAATACCATTGCTGCAGTTAAAAGTAATGCTGTTAACTTTTTCATGTTTTTCTCCTCGCAATATAGGTAATTAATAAAAACAACATACAACATAATAAATGACAACCGATTAAAAATCAATTGTCATTTTGCTCATTTATACAACAATTTTGACATACAAAAGGGTATTGCTGTACAAAACATATTTTCTATTCGAAGAATGAATCTATATATTCGTATATTTCATCTCTTCCCTGTTTGGTTACCGCAGAGTAGGGAAAAATCAAGGTTCCCGGTACAACATGAAGGCCGTTGCGAATTGCCTTTAACTGTTTATCCTTTTGGGAACGATTGATTTTATCAAGCTTTGTGGCGATAATAACCGGCTCAAATCCCTGGTCAAGTATCCATTTGTACATCATTATGTCGTTATTGGAAGGATCGTGTCTTATATCTATAAGCAAAAATACGCATTTAAGCATTTTTGACTTATGAAGATAATTTTCAACCATCTTTCCCCACTTAGCCTTTTCCGACTCGGATACTTTGGCATAACCGTATCCCGGCAGGTCAACGAAATACATTTCATTATTGATATTGTAGAAATTAATCGTCTGTGTTTTACCGGGCTGTGCGGAAGTACGGGCCAATGATTTTCTGTTCATGAGCCCGTTGATTAAAGAAGATTTGCCGACATTAGATTTGCCGGCAAATGCGAATTCAATATATTCATTTTCTGGTAGTGTGCTGGTAATTCCGCACACCGTTTCCAAACTTACGTTTTTAATTACCATTATTTACGTTTAACCTTTGGCTTTTCCTTACCAAGTACAGAATCCTTGGTGATAACAACGCTCTTAATCGATTCGTCCGAAGGAATTTCGTACATAACATCCATCATTGTCTTTTCCATGATAGATCTAAGTCCTCTGGCACCTGTCTTACGCTCGGTAGCCAGATCGGCTATTGTTTCAACAGCCTCATCCTCGAAGGAAAGCTTAACATCATCAAAATCAAACAGTTTCTGATACTGCTTGATAAGTGCGCTCTTTGGCTCCTTTAATATACGAACCAGTGCCTCCTTATCAAGTCCGTGAAGAGATACGTTAATCGGAACACGTCCCACGAATTCGGGGATAAGTCCGAATTTAACAAGATCCTGAGGTGTAACTTCGTTAAACAGTTCTCCCGTATCGAACTCGGCTTTTGAAGATACCTCTGCCCCGAAACCTATTGAATTACGATTCAGTCTTGCTTCAACAATCTTCTCAAGTCCGTCGAATGCTCCGCCGCAAATAAACAGAATATTCGTTGTATCAACAGGAATAAGTTCCTGATGAGGATGCTTACGTCCTCCCTGGGGAGGTACGGAAGCAACAGTACCCTCGATTATCTTAAGGAGAGCCTGCTGTACGCCTTCACCCGATACATCTCGAGTGATGGATACGTTCTCGGACTTTTTGGTAATCTTATCGATTTCATCAATATAAATAATACCAAGCTGTGCTCTTTCAACATCATAATCCGCAGCCTGCAGGAGCTTAAGAAGTATGTTTTCCACATCTTCGCCCACGTAACCTGCTTCCGTCAATGTTGTTGCATCCGCAATTGCAAAAGGCACATTTATTATCTTGGCAAGTGTCTGTGCCAGGTATGTCTTACCGGAACCTGTAGGTCCAATCATAATAATATTGGACTTTTGAAGTTCCACTCCGTCATCGGATACCTTGGGAGACACAATTCTCTTGTAATGATTGTAAACCGCTACCGACAAAACCTTTTTGGCTTCATCCTGACCGATTACGTAATCATCAAGAAACTCCTTGATTTCAACGGGTTTAAGAAGATTAATATCCGTATTCTCGGTATATACATCTTCGCCGTCATCAAGTTCTTCTTCGATAATATCGGCGCAAAGCTCAATACATTCATCACAAATATATACATTGTTTGGGCCCGAAATAAGCTTTCGAACTTCGTCTTGTCCTTTACCACAGAAAGAACAATGGAATTTCTCCAATGAATTCTTTGCCACTGTTTATTCCTCTGTTCTTGATTCAACGACTTTATCGATAATACCAAAGTCAAGAGCTTCCTTAGCTGTTAACCAGTTATCTCTGTCAGTTGCCTCAAGCATTTCCTCGTATGACTTACCGCAATTATCGGCAAGTATCTTAGTTAATTTTTCTTTGGTGCGTGCCATATGCTTTGCAGCGATCTCGATTTCGGATGCCTGTCCCTGTGCACCGCCCAAAGGCTGGTGAATCATGATTTCGGCATTGGGAAGAGCCATACGCTTACCCTTGGCACCGCCCGAAAGAAGGAATGCGCCCATGGAAGCTGCCATACCCATACAATATGTGCATACATCACACTTGATATACTGCATCGTATCGTAAATAGCCATACCTGCCGTTACAGAACCGCCCGGTGAGTTGATATAAAAATATATATCTTTGTCCGGATCTTCTGCTTCCAAAAATAATAACTGTGCGACAATGATAGATGCTGACACATCTGTCACTTCTTCACCGAGGAAAATAATTCTTTCTTTTAATAATCTTGAAAAGATATCATAAAAACGTTCGCCTTTGCTGTTCGTTTCTATGACGTTAGGTATTAAACTCATAATTTCAAACCTCTTTTACTTTTCTTACTTTTCTTTTGCGTTCTCTACAGCAAACTCAGCAGCCTTACGAACCGCAATGTCCTTTTTGATTTCAACCAATGACTTCTCGGGAAGCATTTCCTTAACCTTTTCGATGTCCATCTGGTATGCTTCAGCCATTGCCTTAAGTTCTTCTTCTACATCTGCATCGGTAGCTTCAATATTCTCTGCCTTTGCAATCTCTTCAAGTACGAGACGAGACTTGATTCTCTGCTCAGCCTGAGGACGAACAGACTCAAAGAGCTTATCACGTGTAGCGCCTGTGAACTGGCAGTACTGTTCCATTGAAAGACCCTGCATAGACATTCTCTGAGCGAACTCATCAAGCATCTGATTCTGCTGTGTTGTAATCATTGCCTCAGGGATTTCCATCTTAGCTTCCTTAACGATAGCTTCGATTACGTTAGCTTCCTTTTCGTCCTTAGCTTCCTTAGCCTTAGACTCTGCAAGGTTCTTCTTTATATCTTCCTTAAACTCTGCAAGAGTATCAAACTCTGATACTTCCGAAGCGAACTCATCATCAAGTTCGGGAAGTTCCTTTTCTTTGATTTCCTTAATAGTACACTTAAATACCGCATCCTTTGAAGCAAGTTCTGCTGCCTGATAATCCTCAGGGAAAGTAACCTTAACTTCAACTTCTTTATCGATTTCGGCACCGATAAGCTGCTCTTCAAATCCGGGAATGAAAGCACCCGAACCGATTGTAAGAGGATAATTTTCACCCTTACCGCCTTCAAATGCAACGCCGTCAACGAAGCCTTCGAAGTCAAGAACAGTCATATCGCCGTCCTTAACAGCTCTGTCTGTAACCGTAATGTTACGGGCATTGTTCTCTCTTTCCTTCTGAAGTGCCTTTTCAACATCTTCATCGGTAACTTCTGTTTCTACCTTGGGAACTGTAACTCCCTTATACTTACCGAGTTCAACAGGGGGCTTAAGAGCAACTGTTGCTGTAAATACAAAAGGCTCACCCTTCTTAATTGTAACGATATCGATTTCAGGCTGTGAAACCACATCCTCACCGCACTCATCAACTGCATTATCATAAGCATCCGGAATCATTGCGTTAATTGCATCATCGTAGAATACCTCGGGACCGTACATTTTTTCGATCATGGCACGAGGAGCCTTACCCTTACGGAATCCGGGAAGGGAAATCTTACCCTTCTGCTTCTGGAATGCCTTTTCTAAAGCTTTCTCTACTTCAGCTGCTTCAACCTCAATGGTTAACTTCGCCATATTATTTTCTAATTTTTCTACCTTTACACTCACGTAAAGACCCTCCTTTAATTAAAGTAAATATTTATTATTTATTTAGAAACTCCGAAGTCTGGCACTTAATCCAGCATCCAGTTTATCTATATTAATAATCTTAAGGAAATAAGAATATTCGGGAGAAACATACACACTCACACGATCGCCCACCTTATGTCCCAGCAATGCCTTGCCTATGGGGGACTCAATTGTAATAAGGTTATTAAGTGAGTCACCTCTCATGGTAGATACTATTGTATATTTTTCTTCCTCGTTATCTTCTTCAAACAGCACCGTAACCGTATCGTTAATTCCGATTTCATCATCTGCGGAAGAATCATCGATTACCTCGGCTGTCTTAATCATACGCTCCAGAAATCTTATTCTGGACTCGTTGGCATTCTTTTCTTTTTTGGCAGCATAATACTCGAAGTTCTCGGATAAATCACCGTGAGCTCTTGCTTCTTTGACTGCCTCGAGAAGTTTAGGTCTTATAACAACCTTACGGTTCTCTATTTCGGCCTGCATATCTTCTATATCTTTTTGGGTAAGCTGATTATACATCTGTTACTCCTGATTATTGATTTCGGCAAGGTATGTTTCAGCCTTGTTGGCACGTTCCGTTCCCGGGAAATTATCAATAACTTCGGCATATATTTCTTTTGCCTTATCTTCAATACCCGCGCGTCTGTATGAATTTCCCAGATAGAACAATGCTTCTCCGTTAGCAGGATCATAATTGCAAACACGTTCCAAATTGGGAATTGCTTCCTCGTAGTTCTCGTTTTTGTAGCTGCCGTATCCCAAATCATAGTAGTAGGTTGCCAACGAAGGTCCTGCAAGACTTATGAGTTTGTTATACAGTGCAACATAAGAAGGTGATTTCGGATCTTCCTCCATACCTTCCGGTGTCTCTGTCATCTCAAGAGATGCTGCCACCGAAGCTATATCCTCCGGATTTGAAAGATATGAATTAACAGCTTCCATCAAAGCATCCGTTGAACGAAGGGCACCGTCCGAGCCTGCATATGAAGCCACATCGGAACCGAGTTTTTCATTTTCGGACTGAAGCTTGTTAATTTGTAATTCAAGTTCATCAATTGTAGCAGTCTTTGCATCCGAAGCTTCGGAAATAACCCGAAGTTCATCATTGATGTCTGCCTTTGCCGCCTGAATTCTTCCCGGCAAAATAAGGAAGAATGTAATCGCAATACCGATTGCAATACCCAAAGCAAGATTGATCAAAATAGATGCTGCTCTGGATTCAGACTTATTTACAGGCTGAATGATTGTCTCGTTACCTGACTGATAAACACGAACATCATCCTTAACCTTGTGTTTTTCTTTGGTATGAGTACCTTCAACAGGAGCCGTCATTTCACGAACTTCCTGCATATATCTTAAGGTAGTCGTATTCTTGGTATCTATAGCAGCGCACTTTTCAAGTTCACGCTCGGCCTTTTCCCATTCTTCGTCCTTAATATAAATCAAAGCCAGAAGCTGATGGGCTCTTAGATACTTAGGAGCTACCGAAAGGACTTTTTTGAGCTGAATCTTGGCATAATCAAGACTGTCCTGATAGCACAAAAGAAGCGACTGATTATATTTGCGAAGATTCTGATTCATAGCATCGAACTTGGACGGATTCTCCTGCATCATATCAATATAGTCAGCTGCTATATTCTTGGTGTCTCGTATGTTTTTGCTTATAACCCACTGTCCCAAAGCTTCAACCACTTCACCGATTTCATAATAAACAAGCCCCAGCAAGTTACGGGCATCAACATTATTCTTATTTAATTTTACACTCTGCTTCAAACTTACAATAGCGCCCTGCAGGTCACGTACTTGCGCCTTTGCAAGGGCATCGTTATAATATCGGTTAGATAAGGAAAGTATTTTTTTGTACATTCCTACATCGGCACCGCAGCCTGTACAGAAATCTTTTTCGGACAGAGTGCATCCACAGCGATAACAAATCATTGTTACTTATTCTCCCCTGCCTTTTTGGCTGTAGTTTCCAATACCTGTATTAATGCATCCGCGATATCGGTTAAATCCTGTGAGAAAATAGCTTCCTCAGCTTCTTCAACCTCTATGCTTGGATGAAATTTCTTAAGTTCTTCCTCAAAATCAAGCATAATTAAATCCCTCTTTATCCTAATATAGCCTTAATGCGGCCAACCAAATATAACGAACCTGCTATATACAAGCTGTCTCCCGACTTCTTGTCTTCCAGTGCTTTTGCATAAGCATCATCGACTTTTGAAAAAAAGACAGCATCGATATCATACTTACCAAAGGCATCTTTTAATGTGTCAAGGCTCGTCTTCCTGTCCGAATCAAGGGGTGATACATACACCCTGTCAAAGAGCTTCGAATCCACGATAAGATCTATCATTTTAGTATATTCTTTGTCCTTAACCACACTAAACAACAATAAACGATGTTGATTTCCACCGTTTGAACATGATGACTCATCATCAAAAATATGTGACTTAACGGATGCCAAAAATGCCTGAATGCCATCGACATTGTGAGCACCATCCAGATAAACCTCAGGGAGTATTTCTTCCATGCGTCCGGGCCAGAAAGCCTTAAGTAAAGAGCTTTGAACAATTTCCTGTGAAAACTTCTCATTTTCAAGACAAAATGCAGCCATAACAGCAAGGGATGCATTCATCACCTGATAGGTTGCGGCGGTTTTAAGTCGCAAACCACCTAATCTATAATACCTACATCCTATAGAAAAATCAATGATTTGTTTGTTTTGTAATAGAATTTTAATATTTTCGGAGGATATGGGATAACAAGTGCTATTTTTATTCTTTGCAACCTCCGAAATCACATCAAAGGCTATATCTTTGTTATCATATGCCACTACCGGCACACCTTCTGCTATAATGCCGGCCTTTTCGTATGCTATCTTATCAAGAGTATCTCCCAGATACTCCATATGATCCATTCCTATTTTTGTTATTACGGACAAATCCTTTCGGATAATACAGTTAGTTGCATCCAGTCTTCCGCCGAGGCCGGTTTCAAGGACAATATAGTCTACCTTTTGTTTGCTGAAATAATCCATGGCCATAAGGAATAAAAACTCAAAAAAAGAAGGATGTGCAACGCTCCCTTCTTCTTTTACTATTCTTTTGATATCCTCAAAGCACTCTGTAAACTCTTCATTTGAGATTTCCTTATTATTCACCTTTATGCGCTCATTCATCCTGACAAGGTGCGGGGAAGTAAACATTCCCACCTTATATCCCATGTCCCGGAGCATGGTGCACAAATAAAGTGTTGTGGAACCTTTGCCGTTAGTGCCTGCTATATGAACCACCCTGGCTGAGCCCTCTTCATAAACATAGTCCAACAGTTTATGGGTATCCTGCAGGGTGTTCTTACCTGCAAACTTCGGAATATCAAGTATGTAATTACAGCAATCCGTATATCTGTCCATTAAAAATATGTATTATACTCCCAAAATATGAGAGGATATCTGGAAATAAACAATAAGGGAAATAACATCAACTATTGTCGTAATAAAAGGAGATGCCATTACAGCCGGGTCAAATCCCAGTCTTTTTGCAAGAATAGGAAGTGAGCATCCTATAAACTTGGCAAACATAACTGCGCAAACCAAAGTAAGGCAAACCACTATTGCAACCGGAATTGCTATCTTGTCCCATAAAAGCAGTTTGACGAAATTGGCAGCGGCCAATGTTATACCACAGCAAAAGGCTACCCTGAATTCTTTCCAAATAACCTTTAAAGTATCTTTGTACTCTATTTCTCCCAGTGAAAGTCCACGAATAATCGTAACCGAAGCCTGTCCTCCGGCATTACCGCCTGTATCCATAAGCATGGGAATATATGCCACCAGAATTGCCATCTTGGCCAGAGAATCTTCAAAGGAAGTAATAATGCTTCCCGTAAAGGTTGCCGAAACCATAAGTAAAAGCAGCCATGGCATTCTCTGTTTCCAGGTTTCCCAAACAGAGGTACGAAGATAGGGCTTATCGGAAGGAATAATAGCAGCCATCTTTTCCATATCCTCTGTGGCCTCTTCTTCCATGATGTCCACTACATCATCGACGGTTACAATGCCCACAAGTCTTTCTTCGTTATCAACAACCGGCATCGCAATAAAGTCGTACTTCTGGAACTGACGGGCAACTTCTTCCTGGTCCATCAGGGTATGCAAATATATAACATTCTCGTGCATTATCTCACCGATAATCGCATCGGGCTGAGAAATGAGCAGATATCTTAAAGCAACTGTACCAAGCAGTTTTCTGTTGGCGTCCGTAACATAGCAGATATTAATTGTCTCGGAATCAACACCACGCTGACGAATTCTTGATATTGCATCTTCAACAGTCATGTTTTCCTTGAGGTCTACATACTCCACGGTCATGATTGAACCTGCGGAATCCTCCGGATATCTTAGAAGATGATTAATATCACGTCTTGTTTCCGCCGAAGCATTAGCAAGAAGTTTCTTAACTATATTGGCAGGCATTTCCTCAAGAAGGTCTGTTGCATCATCGGCCATCAGATTATCGATAATGCTTGCAGCATCCTTTTCGGACATTCCTGTAATTATAAATTGCTGGGAATCAACTTCGAGATAAGAAAAGATATCGGCAGCCATGTCCTTGGGCATGATGCGGAAAACTTTCATCATCTCCGCCTCATCAAGTTCCTCCAGGCAGGCAGCTATATCGGCGTCGTTCATATCGGCCATCTTTTGTCTTAACGAGGTATATTGTTTAGTTTCCAGAAGTTCCTTTATGATTTCAAGGTCATTCTTTTCTTTTTCTTCCATGATATACCTCCTTTCAATATTACACGCCTATTAAATTAAACCCCGACAAATAACAGTTGTCAAGATTTTTGTCTATTTTATGTAAAGCATATGACCCAGGAGACCCGCCGGTGTTTTTTTGCTGAATCTTACGAATTCTCCATACTCAATTATATATCTTTTGCCCCATGAGGATATTTCAAAATACATTCTGCCCTCATCATCATATATTCCCGTAACGACAACGAAATGCCCGTAGGTTCTGCATAACACCGATTTATCGTCGGGATTTAACAATTCAAGTCCGCGTTTTGCCTTACCGACTCCGTATATCTTTGGAATACAAAGAATAACCGGTATATCCTCATCAAGCATCTTTTTAACACGGGGATACAGTCTTCTTAAATTAAAAGTCCAAAACAAATGATACTTTAAGCCATATCTTCTGAACAAACATAATGCTCCAATATACATATGAATGAAGCTCATTCCCAGTTTTGTTGAAAGATACAGCATACGTGATGCTATCAAATTAAAGTATTTGCGATAATCCTCATCCGATTCAAAAGAAGTATCCTTTTGAAGATATGCAATCGTATCTGCCAGTGCCACGACTCCGCATCCTCCCTGAACCTTGCCTTTGGCAAATAAAGAGCTGCTGTTTTTAAAAAGGTTCTGAGAGCCGCCGTATTCACAGGCGTCCTTAACGGTAATGTAATTGTTCTTCAGTCTGGTAATGATATTCATAAGGGATAATATCCTGTTGCAAGTTTATTAATATCGGCAGTCCCGTTTGTCAGATTAGTAAGATCCTCAATCATTTTATCAACCGTTTCCGCTTTTGTTCTTAAAGTATACTTAACATTTTGCTGATAGTCTTTATTTATAACCTTAATGTCATTATTTCCGATAAAGTATTCCAGCGAATTAACCTGTGAATAATCAATGGTAATTTCTATGTCACCGCAGTATGTAATAGTTGCTATCAATTCTTTACTTACCGCATTATCAAGGGCATCCTTAACGGCACTTTGATACGCTTTGACAAGTCCGCCGGTACCAAGTAAAACTCCGCCGAAATATCTTGTTACGACGCAGACTATATTCGTAATGCCCGAACCTGCCAGCACCTCCAGCATGGGTTTTCCTGCGGTTCCGGAAGGTTCACCGTCATCCGACGAACGGGTAATTTCCTTTGCGGGACCCAAAATCATTGCCGTACAGTTATGACGTGCATCATAGTGTTTCTTTTTGATCTTGTTAATAAAATCAGTTGCTTCTTCTTCCGTTTCGGCAGCATGAATATAACAAAGAAACTTTGATTTCTTTTCTTCGTAATAACCTTCAACATCACCTGTAATTATGTTGTATTCCGTATTGGTTGACATAATTAATTTACATAACTTTCTTAAACGTTTAGTTTTAAAAAGGCGGTTCTGCTAATCGAACCGCCTTAAATCTTCAAATCAAATCCATTAAGAATTACTGTGCGCCACCCTCAAGGGCTGCCTGCTGTGCCGCAAGTGCCGCCTCATACTGAGCAAGAGCATCCGCATTAGCATCCTGCTGTTGCTGAAGCATTTGCTGATACATAGATGCATTAGCCTGGATTTCCATTCTCTGCTGCTCTATTACCGCATCGACTCCTGGCTGAGACATAAATTCCGCCGTATGGATACATTGAGTTCTTATCGGTTCTTCACCTTCTTCAGGTTCCACATTTGCTGCAATATTTCCGGCCTCTGCATCTCCCGACATAAGTACATTATCCGGCATTACTTCAACCACGCCTTCTACCTTAAACGGACAATATTCCGTGGCCGGAGCACCGCAATACTGACATACGGCACCCTGATAATGGACATCACACACTTCGGTAGGTACTGTACCTTCTGCGAAGTACTCTGTCTTTAAGCATGCATCGCAAAGTCCCGGAATCGGCAGTTTGCCGGAGTGAGAACATATGGTAGCCGTCACAATTCCCGAAGGAACCGGGAAAGATGCGGCAGGAAGATCTTCGTGAACACGGCTCATTACCTTACGCCACAACTTCTTGGCGATATTTCTCTCTTCGCCGGAACGAAGCTTCGTATTGTCATCATAACCTTCCCATACGGTTGCCGTATAATAATTGGTATATCCTGCAAACCATACATCATTATAGGATGTGGTTGTACCTGTTTTACCTGCTATTGCAGTTCCTCCGAAGTTAACGGAAGCACCTGTACCCTGTGTAACAACATCCTGCATCGCAGATGTTAAAAGCCATGCCGTTGTCGGCTTAATAACCTGACGTGAATCAGGAGTTGTATTATCTATTATAACGTTACCGTCATGATCTACTATCTTGGTATAAAGCTTAGGCTTAATATATGTACCCTGGTTAGCAATTGCCGCATATGCAGCATTTAATTCAATGTTGTAAACGCCGTATGTCAAACCGCCAAGTACAAGTGACTGCTGAATATCGGAGAATATCTGAGGTTCACCGTTAATTGTCTTTTCTTCTCTGTCAATTATGGTTGTAAATCCAAAATTCTTTAAATAATCAAAAGCAACCTGAGGCGTAATATATGTAATAGTTTTTACGGCCAGAATATTCATGGAATCAATAACACCCTGACGGGCACTGTTAATTCCTCTGTATCCGGAATACCAGTTGGATACCGGACGTCCGTTGGCATAGTTAAAGGGGGCATCATTAATTGCCGTTCCCAAAGTTACCATACCAATATCAAATGCCGGTGCATATCCTGCAACAATCTTAAAACATGAGCCCGGCTGACGCTTGGCACTTGTCGCTCTGTTAAGAGTACGGCTTGCTTCTTTTGAACCACGGCCTCCGACCATAGCAACCACATAACCCGTACTTTGCTCTTCCACTGTAATTGAAACCTGAGGCTGAGCCGTAAGGGTAATACTCTCATCATATACTTCTTCACCGGGTTCTAAGATTGCCGCCTTGTATTCTTCAATATCCGCATAAGCGCTGTCTTGATCTTCAAATATCAAACTATACGAAGAAGAACGGTTTTCTCTAAAGTATTTGCGGAACATTTCCTGAGAATAACTCTTTAAGTCACCGCTCGGGGTCTGTACCGTAAGTGCATACTTAAGCAACCATCTGCAGTTTCCCGGGAAGTTATCTTCATTCGCACATTCCTCATCGCAAATTTTCTGAATATCGGGGTCCTGAGTTGAATAAATCTTAAGTCCGCCGCTATATAAAAGCATAAATGCCTGTTGTTCCGTATATCCTGCATTCTGAAGGTCTTCAAGAACATCATCAGTAAGAGCATCAACGAAATATGAGTTAACAAGGGATTCATCAACTTCATCGTTAACCACTTTGATTCTTGAATAAACATCATCATCCATGGCTCCGTCAAACTGAGCCTGATTAATATAGCCCTGTTCAAGCATTTTTCTTAATACTTTTTCACGTCTTTTGGCATTGGCATCGGGATGTGAAATAGGATTATACTTGGAAGGATTCTGGGTTATACCTGCAATAACGGCACACTCTGATAACGAAAGTGTGCTTACGGATTTATTAAAATAACGCATTGAAGCTGCCTGAACACCCAAAGTATTCTGGCCTAAGTTAATTGTATTCATATAATTAAGAAGAATATCTTCTTTTGACATCTTCTTAGTTAATTCAATAGCAAGATACTGCTCCTGAATTTTACGCTTCATACGGTCGGCGAAGCTGTCTTCCGAAACCCAGGAAGTAAATACATTGTTTTTAAGAAGCTGCTGTGTAATTGTCGAAGCACCTTCCGTAAAATGGAAACCATTGGCAATACCTACATAACCTGCACGAATGATACCCTTTATATCAATACCGTTATGCTCGTAGAATCTTTCATCCTCGATAGCTACAAACGCATTGGCAAGGTCTGTCGGTATCATATCCATGCTGACAGGAATACGGTTCGAATCCTGTGAAATAAGCTTCGCTATCTGGTTGCCTTCATTATCATAAACGAAGGTACTAAAACCTGTCGGCGTAACATCAATATTCTCTATGCTGGGAGATGTGTCTATTACTCCCTTAAAAATACCGAATCCCAAACTGCATCCTATACCGGCTATACCGATAAGTCCTATAACAACAAGATACAGAATAATTACCAAAAATTTCTTTATGAACTTGGGCGATTTCATATGAAGAGAATGCTGCTTTTCCTTTATTCCTCTTCTACTGTAATCAGCTGACATAATTTGCCTTTCTTACAAAGATATAAAATAAAACTTAATTCCCAATAACAATATACCCACACATTCGAAATATTATATCAAATGTGCGGGATTTTTACAAAGTTAAATTATTATTGAATTAGCCTTAACTATCTGTTATACTGTTTGACGGTGTTAATCACCGTAATGCTCTCGTGGCTCAGTCGGTAGAGCGTCGCATTGGTAGTGCGGAGGTCACGGGTCCGATTCCCGTCGGGAGCTGTTAAAACATGAAGCCTATGGGCTTCTTTTTTTTGTTCTTTAAATACTCTTTCTTTTCGTTCTCTTCGGCTATTTTTTCTCCGTCTTTGATATCCTGTTTAATTTTATCCGTCCATTTTGATTTATCCAAAATATAATCCGCGCATTCCGAATAATCAAGTCTTAGCACCGATGCACCACGATATATCAGATTACCGTCTCCGTAATGGAATGTAAATGTTGCTCCGATTTTACCGTTCATAAACAAAAGTCCGAGATTATATCTTCCGTCTGCCATCCCTTCCTTAACCAGGGTGTCTGTTATCTCTTCATTAAATTCGGGAGCCGTTGCCAGCCTTTCATTTTCATCCGTTATATTGCCGTATACTACCTGGGCAATATCATGACTTCCGTCAAACACGTCATAGAATCTGACTCTTTCCTGTGTATTTAAATCGATTGTGCAGCTGTAGGCGTCATGATATTCCGCATATACGCTTCCTATAAAGTAATCATTATAAAAAGCTATACTTATATAATCGTTATCCATATACGTAATTTCATATGTGACGGTACTTTCGTTTCTGCCCTTGTCGTACTTCTCTTCATATGTGAATTTAGGATACATTTTGTCCATTATAAGACACGCCCTGTCCCTTATCTCCTTATTGGCTTTGGAAACATTGCGCTTATTTTTATATACTATCTGCGGATAGTAGATGTGATAATTATGAGGTTCCTCCACATATTCAAATGATGCCACCCTGATTTCGTAATCAAGGTCGTCCGCGTAATATATTTCGGAATCATCAATTTCCTCGTGCCACTCAACATCAGGTGAAACATCCGCACCCTCGTCATCTCCCGAATGAACTACCCCGGTATCTGCCTTAGCCATTTCGGGAAGTGTAACAACAAAGCATATGAAAATGATTAAAGATATAGTTGCCCCCAACAGTTTCTTAAATGTTTTTTTCATATTTTACCCTCACAAATATATACCCCAAACAAAAACACTAATCCATATGTTCCATAACTTTCTTAAGTTTAGTCTTTAACCGGTTCAGTGCATTGTCTACCGACTTTACGTCTTTGCCTAAGACTGCTGCCGTTTGGCGATAATCCAGGCCTACAAGTTTTAAATCAAGTACCTGCTTTTCAAAGGAACTTAATTCCTTTTCAAAAGCTTCTTCTATTAATAACGCCCGTTCTTTATCAAGGAATTCCTCTTCGGGATTGGCTCCGCCTTCCTTCTGAAAATCTTCCTCATATATGGATGTATAGCTGTTAAGCATCATATGCTTTTGACGTCCTGCTGCCTGAATTGCCGTATACATCTGACGGGAAACACATAACTGTGCAAAGGTTATAAAGCTTGCATCCCGTCCCGAATCAAAATCCCTTACAGCTTTATAAAGACCGATCATTCCTTCCTGAATAAGGTCTTCTTCATCAGCCCCCAGGATGTACATGCTCTTGGCATTCTTACGGACCAGATTCTTATACTTAATCATAAGATAATCCGTAACATCATCGCTTCCGTCTCTTAATAAATCAATCAGTTCTTCATCCTTGTAAGAATCATATTTATTATTCTCTGGCATAAATCACCTTTTTAGATTCCGACGCTGGTTTTTCGCCCTCATCATCCGATTCATTCTCTGTTTCTTCGTCATTGTCCGCTTTATCTTCGGATTTTGGATCTTCGATTACAGCATCATCTTCATCATCGTCCTTGGAATCTTCCTCATCCTCGTCCTTAGACTCATCGGCATCTTCATCGGATAACTCATCTTCCGATTCATCTGACATTTCGTCAGTCGTTTCCTCTTGATTTTCATCAAGGGTTTCATCCGCCGATTCATCATTTAATACATTTTCATTTTCATGAATACGCATAATTTCTGCCGCCACATGCTTGGCAAATATCTCGTAACCTTCTTCGTTCGGATGAACACTGTCCGGAATATAAGTCGATACTATATCCGCATCATGGGAATCAAAGAAATTCGAATTATACAAATCAATTACACTGTATCCGTATTCGGCCGCAAGTTCGGTTACCGCATCAACAATTACCGTCTGGGACAATAATTCCGGTCTGTCCTTACGAAGCACATCATGAAGCAGATTGGGCATAGGTGTCATGAAAATAACTTCCGCATCAGGATAATTCTCCTTAAGGCCCCTCATAAGTTCGTCAAGATCACCGTAAAGAGTTCTTTGTTCACGGTTATCCATACTTCCTACCATATCTTCATGCAGGCAGAAACCATCGTTGGCACCGCCCATAATGATAATCATATCCGTATCTTCCGGAATATCCTGATATCTTTCGCAGAATGCCTTATCCCAGTATCTTCCGTAAGAAGAACCTCCGATACCGTAGTTAGATACCTGTGCTCCCAATAATTCTCCCAGTCTTGCAGGATATGAATATGCTCTGTATTCATCGGCAGAATAAACATCCGCCAAATTAGTAGCATCTGTTATGCTATCTCCCAGGCATGCTATCTTAAGAGAACTGAAGTCCTCTGTATTATTCTTAATTACTTCCTCATCGGCGCTCATCCATAACTGGGTTTCTTCCGATGAAGTTCTGAATTTTTGTCTGTCAGCCAGATAAATTTTATTTTCAGCCAAACTGCCGCCTAAGCTGTTTCCGGATACTGAGTTGCCCGACACGCTGTTACCGGACACACTGTTTCCGGATACGGAATTTCCGGATACGCTGTTTCCTGATACACTGTTACCGGATACGGTATCCGCCTCGTCAACACTGTTATTCGAAACAGAATTTATATTGGCTACCGCTTCCATTCCAAGCTGAGCTACTCTGTCAACATTATCCTTAACGGAACCGGCTTCCCAATCCTTATCGGTTTCATCTTCACCTTCATTGTCGGCTTCATTCTCATCTTCGTTATCAGGCACATTATCGGCTTCGTTGTCATCTTCGTTATCGACTTCCGCAGGCTCTGAATTGTCTGATGCCAGATTCCAGGGATCCTCGTCCATATTCCCGGTTCTTTCATCATCCACATATGCATTTTGGTCTATATATTCTTTTATTTCTTCCGTTGATAACTGTGAGATTTCCTTAATCTCTTCCTTACGGGTTTCGGTTTCCTTTGTCACCTCAATATATCTTTGTTCGCGTTCTTCTTCGAACACCTTATCGTTGTACAAAGATATACCCTTATCAACACCATACGCCGCAACAATAATTGCGCCCATGGCAACTATTGTAATCAGCACTCTTTTTATTACTTTCATCTTCTTTGCCTTACAATTTCATACGCCAGAACACCTGCTGCAACAGATGCATTCAGCGAATCAATATCACCTTTCATAGGAATAGACGCAACCATATCACATTTTTCCTTGATCAGTCTTCCTACACCCTCACCCTCGTTACCTATAACAAGGCCGATTGAACCCTTCAAATTAAGATCGTACATAGG
Organism: Lachnospiraceae bacterium; assembly: GCA_045642345.1. Lineage (GTDB taxonomy): Bacteria > Bacillota > Clostridia > Lachnospirales > Lachnospiraceae > JAILLW01. The sequence goes on along the minus strand of JAZUIS010000019.1, from coordinate 77,300 downwards.
TGTACCGTCCATATCGGCACACACAAACCACATTCCCTTCTGCTTTAACTCCTCAATAGTCTTGGCTAAATTGGTAACCTTTGCAACAGGCGTATAGTTAAGTGCCCCCGCAGATGTACGGGCAACTGTTGCCGTAAGTCCAACGGCACGATTTTTCGGAATAATAACCCCGTGTGCTCCCGAAAGATTTGCCGTACGTATAATAGCTCCAAGATTGTGAGGATCTTCAATACTGTCAAGCAGTATGAAGAATGGATCTTCATTCTTTTTTGCTGCCAGTGCAAACATATCCTCTATTTCGGAATATTCATAGGCTGCCACAACGGCAATAACTCCCTGATGCTTTCCTGTTTCCGACATATTATCAAGCCTGTCTTTGTCTACATACTTAATCAGAGTATCTCTTTTTCTGGCTTCTCGTTTAATTGTCATAACAGGACCGTCCTGACATCCGTCAAGAATATACAGTTTATCGATTTCTTTACCGGCTCTGAATGCCTCTATTACCGGATTTCTGCCTTCAATTATTGTCTCCATCTATAACCTCGATTCCTTTTTTTACTATATAAGTAAGCCTGTCCTTTTGACCTGTAAGATACAAATAACCAAGCAGTGCTTCAAATCCGGTTGCCTTAAGATATTCCGTCAAAGAAGCATTCTTGGCGGTTGAAGAGGGTTTTGCGTTCTTGCCGCGTTTATATATGCCAACTTCTTCCTCCGTCAAATCTTCCTTAATTGCTTTAATAATTTCAGCCTGGGCTTTGGCACTTACGTATCTGGTAGTCTTCTTGTGAAGCTTGTTGTTGGAAGTGTTTCCCTTACAGACAACGAATGACCTGACTAGCAGGTCATAAATTGCATCACCTATATACGCCAGGGTAAGAGGTGAATATGTTCGTATGTCAATTTCATTAAGCTCGAACTCTTTTTTCAGTTCAAAAATAAGATCTATGCCTTGTGCCACTTGACGCCCTCTCTTGTATCTTCAATAACTATTCCCTTAGATAAAAGTTCATCACGTATAGCATCTGCTTTTGCAAAATCCTTGGCTTTCTTAGCTTCCTTACGCTCGGCTATCTTAGCTTCCACCATAGCTGTAAGTTCATCATCTACCTCTTCGCTGCCCTTTGATGCTTCCTCCTTCTTAAGAAGGTCAAAGCCTAATACATAATCATAGTCATCAATAATGGCAAGTTTGGTTGCTCCGTTAATATCAGCCTTAAGTACATCGTATAATAATGTGATTCCCATTGATGTATTTACATCATTACCCACAACTTCGGCAAACTTATCATGATACTCTTTTACTGTATCCTTATTTACCTCACCGTCATTGGTAACGGTTGCTATTTTATTTTTCAGTTTCTTATAAGTATTAGCAGCCTGGTCAAGGGCATCGTAAGAGAATGTAAGGGGCTTACGATAATGTGATGAAAGTGCGAAGAATCTGTATACCACAGGATCGTAACCTTTTTCTTCAAGCAAAGATACCGTAAGGAACTCGCCCTTTGACTTACTCATCTTACCGGTTTCATCATTAAGATGATGAACATGGAACCAGTAATTACACCACTTATGTCCGATATATGATTCACTTTGTGCTATTTCGTTAGTATGATGGGGGAACATGTTATCCACGCCTCCGCAGTGAATATCCATATATTCGCCAAGATGCTTCATACTGATACATGAGCACTCTATATGCCAACCGGGATATCCCACACCCCATGGGCTGTCCCACTTAAGAGCCTGGTCCTCAAACTTTGATTTGGTAAACCAAAGAACGAAATCATTTTTATTCTTCTTATTGTCATCCTCTGTTACATCGTCTCTTACGCCAACAAGAAGTTCATCCTCGTTCTGATTACCGAATACATAGTAATTTTCCAGTTTTGATGTATCAAAGTATACGTTTTCTCCTGCCTTATAGGCATATCCTTTGTCCAAAAGGACCTCTATCATGTGAATAAACTCAGGAATACAGTTGGTAGCAGGTTCAACCACATCGGGAGTCTTGATGTTAAGCTTCTTACAGTCGCTAAAGAACGCATCCGTATAGAACTTAGCTATTTCCATAACCGTCTTGTGCTCTCTTTTGGCACCTTTTAACATCTTATCTTCACCTGTATCCGCATCCGACGAAAGATGACCTACATCTGTAATGTTCATAACACGTTTAACATCGTATCCGCTGTAACGTAACAGTTTTTCAAGTACATCCTCCATAAGATAACTTCTTAAATTTCCGATATGTGCGAAATGGTAAACAGTAGGTCCGCATGTATACATAGCGACCTTACCCGGTTCATTCTCCTTAAACTGTTCAACTCTTTTGGTAAGTGAATTGTAAAGCTTCATTTTATGTATCTATCTCCTTAAAAAATATCTTATATTATTCTGCTTTCTTGCATCCGCCGCATGATTCACATTGTGAATATTCCATAACGTCGATTGATGTCATGGTGGAAGGACTGGACAAAAGGCATACCGCCTGAGCGGATATTCCCTCTCCGCTTCCCGTAAATCCAAGGCCCTCTTCCGTAGTGGCCTTAACATTTACCTGGGTAATATCTATTCCCAATGCTTCAGCTATATTGGCTCTCATTGTATCAATATAGGGCCGCATTTTAGGAGCCTCGGCTATGATTGTGGCGTCAATATTCTCGACGAAAAATAAATTTTGATTTAATAATTCGCCTACTTCCCGCAATAAGATAACGGACGATATTCCTTCGTATTTAGGATCCGTGTCGGGGAAGTGCTTACCTATATCTCCCAATGCAGCCGCACCAAGCAGAGCATCCGAAACAGCATGGAGAAGCACATCCGCATCCGAATGGCCAAGGAGTCCCTTTTCATAGGGAATCTTAACACCACCCATAATAAGGTCCCGGCCTTCTACAAGTTTATGGACATCATATCCCATTCCGATTCTCATTAGTATACTCTCTCTCCCATAAGTTTTAATTCAAACTCACTCTTCGGCATCGGTCTGTCGAACAAGAATCCCTGAGCACCCTGACAATTTACTTCCTTAAGGAATTCCATTTGATCCAGGGTTTCAACTCCTTCTGCCACAACATTCATATTAAGTTCATTAACCATCTTAATAATATTCTTAATAACCGATTTGCCTTGCGAATTGGAATTATCCATATCTATTTTGTTAAGGAACGACTTATCAAGTTTGATGGTATCCACGTTAAGATCCTTAATAAGATTAAGTGACGAATATCCCGTACCGAAATCATCAAGGGATATTTCTATATTTGCTGCCTTCATAGTATTTACGAACTCACTTAAAGCTTCAAAATCTTCATATCCCGACATTTCGGTTATTTCTATTTCAATATATTCAGGTTCAACATTATAGGATTCTATCAGCTTAATAATTCTTATGGCCAGCTTTTTATTAAGGAAGTTGGCTCTTGAGAAGTTCACCGATACTTTAACAGGTTCAAGTCCCTTATTCTTCCACTCGACTATATGCTCACATACCTTATTAAGCATATAAAAATCAAGATGAGAAATGGAACCGTCTCTTTCAAGTACGGGTATAAAATCCATAGGAGGTACGACCTTACCGTCCACAACCCATCGACAAAGCGCTTCGGCACTCATAAGGCGTGAGTTTTTAAGGTCTACCTTCGGCTGATAATATACAACAAACTGTTCTTTCCTTAATGCTTTTAGGAAATTATTGGATACTTCCTCGTCATGAGCCGATGCCATAAGCATCTCTTCTCTAAAATATACAAGGTCTCCCGCCGAAGGATTGCGGGTATAATTATATGCCGCCTTGGTTGCTTCAAGCACTCTCATAGCGGAATCTTCTTCCTTGTTGTCGTATATACCCATTCTTATCATCAGATCGAGCTCGATATTTTTCGTATCAAGTTCTACCAATACACGTCTTGAAGTCAGGAACTCAATTGCCTTATCTGTTCTTTCTTTTTCGATAAGAATGAAAAAAGAGTCTCCCGATACGCGACCAAATAATTCACCTTTTTTGAGGAATTCCCTGGTTTGACGCGACAACTCCTTAAGAATTTTGTCGCCCTCGCGGTTACCGAAACGATTATTAATGTAGTTGAAATTCTTAATATTGAAGAATATCGAATTATACGTAAACAGCTTGTTGATATTCTTCATTTCGGTAACGTAATTAATAATGCCGGTAGAATTGCAGGCTCCCGTCAAATGGTCCGTAATCGTAGCCTGCTTCATTATGATTCCGGTACGCATTTTAGAAAGACAGTCAAAAAGTACCTGAATAATAAACTCCAGTTCCCGCACATTCTCGTCTTTCCAAAATACATCCTTTAAAGGATATAATTCGATTTGAACAACACCCCAGTCATCGGTAACAAATGTCTGACGCAATCCACCCTCGGCATTATAACCGTTTTTATCAAGATATATTTCGTTTCTGTCCTGTATCTGTTCAAACACAAGACCCGATGCCGGCGAATTAACAATTATAAGACACCTGCCCAGTTGCAGTTTCTGTGCCGAAATATTGGCTGCTTCCTTCATTATCTCAAAATATTCGTTGAGCGTAGATGTCTCATTCGACAATTTCATATAAAAGTCGATAAAATTTTGAGTACAAATCATTCCATCCATAATTTTCCCCACAACACTTCTTTATACTACAGTAGTTCTTTAAGCATCTTATTAACACTACCCGGATCGGCTTTGCCCTGCATAGCTTTCATTGTCTGACCTACTAGGAATCCTATAGCCTTTTCCTTACCGTTATGATAATCTTCAACCGACTGAGGGTTATTCGCAATTACTTCCTCAATGACCTTGCGAAGAGCTCCCTCGTCATTTACTGTCTTTAATCCTTTTTCCTCTACATATTTTTCGGGATCTATATCTTCAAAGAACATTACTTCAAAGACTTCCTTTGCAACAGTTCCGTTAATAGCCTTGGTTTCCTGAAGTTTTATAAGTTTAGCCAAAGCTTCGGGTTTGAATGATATATCCTGAGGATCAAGTTCCTTTTCCTTAAGGATTCTCATTGTCTCCCCCATAAGGTAGTTACTTACCTTTTTAGGATCGGCACCCATGGCTACCGTATTTTCGAATACATCCGCCATTTTCTTTGATTCGGTAATAATATCGATATCGTATTCCGGAATACCGAATTCCTTAGCATATCTTTCCTTCTTGGCCTCACGGAATTCCGGCTCGTTAGCTTTAATTCTGTCAAGGAACTCCTCCGACAAAGATATAGGAACCAAATCAGGATCCGGGAAGTATCTGTAATCCTGCGCATCTTCCTTAGATCTCATTGCATAGGATTCTCCTGCATTATCATCCCATCTTCTTGTTTCCTGTGTTACCTTCTGTCCTGATTCAATTAAGTCAATTTGTCTCTCGGTTTCACCCTCAATAGCTCTTCTTATTGCCTTAAATGAATTAAGGTTCTTCATTTCCGTTCTTGTACCGAATTCCTTGGCACCGACTTCTCTTATGGAAAGATTAACATCGGCCCTCATTGAACCTTCCTGAAGCTTGCAGTCCGAAGCTCCCAGATACTGAACAGTCATTTTCAGTTTTTCAAGATATGCAATAACCTCATCGGCGCTTCTCATATCAGGTTCCGATACGATTTCGATAAGCGGTACTCCGGAACGGTTATAATCTACATATGAGCAGTCATCCCATTCATCATGAATAAGTTTTCCCGCATCCTCTTCCATATGTATTTCATGAATTCCGATTGCCTTTGTACCGTCCTCGGTTTCAATATCAACATGACCGTTACGACAAATCGGAAGATATAACTGCGAAATCTGATAGTTTTGCGGATTATCCGGATAAAAATAATTCTTTCTATCAAACTTACAATACCTGGTTATATCACAATTGGTTGCCAGTCCAACCGCAACAGCATATTCAAGTACCTGTTTGTTAAGAACGGGAAGGGAACCGGGCATACCTGTACATACAGGGCAGGTATGGGTATTGGGTTCTCCGCCGAACTGTGTTGAACATCCGCAGAAAATTTTGGTTTTAGTAGCAAGTTCCACATGAACTTCAAGTCCGATGACAGTTTCGTAATTCTTACTCATCTTATTCACCGTCCTTTCTATTCGTTACTGTTTTATGATAAACACCGGTAGCACACTCGTAAGCATAAGCGGTATTTATTAATTTCTTTTCGTTAAAGGAGTCTCCTATAAGCTGCATACCGATTGGAAGCCCCTTAGAATCTGTTCCGCAGGGAACACTAAGTCCCGGAAGTCCTGCCAGATTAACGGAAATTGTATATATATCCGACAAATACATGGCAATGGGATCCGATAAGCTTTCTCCCAGTTTAGGCGCCGTAGTTGGAGCTGCCGGTCCCAATATTACATCATACTTGGCAAAAGCCTCATCAAAAGCCTTCTTGATAAGAGCCTTTACTTTAAGGGCTTTTAAATAATATGCATCATAATATCCCGAACTTAATACGAAGGAACCCAGCATAATTCTACGCTTTACTTCCGCACCGAAGCCTTCGGAACGTGATTTCTTATACATATTATGTAAACCGTTGTATTCTTCTGTTCTGTAGCCGTACTTAATACCGTCAAATCTTTCAAGATTTGAAGAGGCCTCTGCAGCCGCTATGGTGTAATATGTAGGAATTGCATATTCAACAAGGCTAAGGTCAAACTCTTCAACAGTAGCACCCTTTGATTTAAGTACCTCTACCGCTTTATAAATCGAATCGGCCACTTCCTTATTAAGACCTTCCCCGAAATAATCTCTCGGTATACCTATTTTCATACCCGTAAGGTCTTCGTTAAGTGCCGAAGTGAAATCATTATCATCTCTCGATACAGATGTTGAATCCTTTGAATCGTATGAACAGATAGCTTCCATAATGGTTGCAAGGTCTCTTACATCCTTACACAAAGGTCCTATCTGATCCAGGGAAGAACCGTATGCAATAAGTCCGTAACGTGATACTCTTCCGTAAGTAGGCTTCATTCCCACAACACCGCAATATGAAGCAGGCTGTCTTATAGAGCCGCCTGTATCGGAACCAAGGGCATAGAATACTTCGTTGGCTGCAACAGCCGCAGCACTTCCTCCCGATGAACCGCCGGGCACATGCCGGGGATTTCTTGGATTCTTGGTCGGTCCGTAATATGAGGTTTCGGTTGTGGAACCCATCGCAAATTCGTCCATATTAGTTTTGCCCACAATAACAGCACCTGCCTTCTTAAGATTAAGAACGGCTTCCGATGAAAATGTGGGGATAAAATTATACAGGATCTTAGAAGAACAAGTAGTAAGAAGTCCTTCCGTACACATATTATCCTTAATTGCCACCGGCACACCTGCCAAAGGTCCCGTAAGTGAACCGTCGTCAATTTTCTTTTGAATCTCTTCTGCCTGCTTTAAGGCGCCTTCTTCGTTAACCGTTACGAAACAGTTATATTTAGGCTCGCTTTCCTTAATTTGGGAAAGAACTGCTTTTGTCGCCTCAAGCACACTTACCTTTTTGTCTTTAATTGCCTGTCCAAGTTCACAGGCAGTCATGCTTAGAATATCCATCTGTTTATCCTCGTAAAAATATATTTCTAATCAAAAGTTTTGGGAACTTCAAACATACCGTCTTTTTCACCCGGTGCGTTTTTGATAATATTATCTCTGTCATCACCATTGGTAACCACATCTTCTCTCCATACATTCTGAACAGGGAAAACATGTGACATAGGCTCAATACCATCGGTATTAAGTTCGCCAAGCTTGTCTATATAATCGAGCATACTTCCCATATCTTTCTTAGCTTTTTCCTTTTCTTCATCGCTAAGTTCCAATTTTGCAAGAATGCCGACGTATTCTATTGTTTCATCCGAAATAACGTTAGCCATATCAAATATCCTTTCATTTTGGCTCTGTATTAAAAAAGGGCACAGTAACAGAGCATAATCAAACAACTTATTATACCCTATTTTCTGTAAAAAGAGTATAGTTTTCTTTTAGACATTCCTTTTATTTTAGGGATTTATACTTTAGAGCAAAATAAGATATGTTATAATTGGCATCATGAATTTGAATTCTTGTACATTATGTCCGCGAAATTGCGGCGTCAACAGAAATATCGGTCCTGCGGGATATTGTAATACCGCTTCCGAAATCATAGTTTCCAGGGCTGCCCTTCATTATTGGGAAGAGCCCTGCATAAGCGGCAGCGAAGGTTCAGGCACAGTGTTTTTCGGCGGCTGTAATTTAAGATGCGTTTTTTGTCAGAACAAAGAAATAATTACGGGCCGCGTGGGTAAAGTATTAAGTATCCCGGAACTTAGTGAAATTTTTTTGAATTTACAGTCTCAGGGAGCAAATAATATAAATCTCGTAACACCCACACATTTCGTTCCCATGATTGCCAAGGCAATCGACCTGGCCAGGGACAAGTCTCTTACTATTCCGATAGTATATAATACCGGTTCTTACGAAAAGCCGGAAACTCTTAAACTTCTTGAAGGCAAAATTGATATCTTTTTACCTGATTTTAAGTACTTCGACTCTTCACTTGCCGCCAAATTTTCCAATGCTCCCGACTATCCTAAGGTGGCTAAAAAGTGTATAGCCGAGATGGTACGTCAGGTAAATGACTGCACGTTTGTCTCGTGCGATGATAACGCACTTATGAGAAAGGGTGTAATTGTACGTCATCTGGTGCTGCCCGGTCATACCAAAGACTCCATGAAGGTTATTGAATATCTCCATAAAACCTACGGAGATTCCATATATATAAGTATAATGAATCAATATACTCCTATATTATGTAAACCTCAGCCTTTGTATCCCGAACTTACCCGCAGGGTAACTTCCTATGAATATAATAAAGTTGTGGATTATGCTCTTGAACTTGGAATTACCAATGCTTTTATTCAGGAAGGGGATACCCAGAAAGAAAGTTTCATACCACCCTTTTCATCGGATGAAAATGTGCTATAATCTATCGATATGAGTAAAAACAAGAACGAAGACCAATACAAATTAATGACCCAAACTCCTATATCAAAGCTTATTATTAAGCTTTCGATACCTACAATTATCAGTATGCTTGGAACAACCATATACAATCTGGTTGATACAGCCTTTGTAGGAACTCTCGGCACCTCTCAAAGTGCCGCAATAGGTGTTGTGTTCGGATATATGAGTATTTTGCAAGCAATCGGTTTTATGTGCGGTCAAGGATCCGGAAGTCAGGTTGCCCGTAAACTGGGGGCCAAAGACAGCGACGGAGCCAATATGATTGCTTCCACAGGATTTTTTTGCTCACTGTTTTTAGGCTTTATTGTTGCAATATTAAGTGTCATCTTCATTGATCCCCTTGTTGTATTTTTCGGAAGCACTCCGACTATTGCTCCATATGCCAAAACATATCTTTATTTTATAATTTCCACTTCTCCCTGCGTAGTTGCAACCTTTACCCTTAATAATCTGTTGCGATACGAGGGCAAAGCTCTTCTTGGAATGATAGGACTTCTTTCGGGCGGACTTTTGAATATTGCGGGAGATGCATTCTTCATGTTCAAGCTTAATATGGGAATTGCAGGTGCGGGACTTTCTACCGCCATTTCCCAGGTAATCGGATTTGTTTTGCTCCTTAGCATGTATCTTAGCGGTCATGCCCAGACTACTATTTCAATTAAAAAAGCATCCTTCCTTAGCAGGGTGCCTCTTGATATTTTTACTACCGGACTTCCAAGCCTCATTCGTCAGGCCTTAAGCGGTGCCGGTACTATTATTCTTAACTATGAAGCAGCGCTCTATGCAGGAGACGCCGCCGTATCCGCAATGAGTATCGTAACCAAGGTATCCTTCGGATTATTCGCCATTGCTCTCGGAATCGGTCAGGGCTTCCAACCCGTATGCGGATTCAACTACGGAGCACACAAATACAGCCGTGTGCGCAAAGCATATAAAGTTACCCTGTGTCTTGCAGAAATAGTGCTTGTTGTTCTTACATCGGCGGTTTTGATTTCTCCGGAAACAATCGTAAAAGTATTCCGTGACGATCCCGAAGTTATTGCAATAGGTGTACGTGCACTAAGACTTCTGTGTGGGGCTCAGATATTCCTTCCGCTGTGTATGGTTACCGAAATGCTTATGCAGGTTAGCGGCATGAAGCTTGCGGCCTCATTGCTTTCTTCTCTCCGCGGTGGTTTAATCTACATTCCGGCCTTAGTAATTCTCGGTATGCTACGCGGTCTTAACGGTGTTCAGGAAGCTCAGCCTTTAGCTTACGTATTTTCAGCAATTCCGGGAATTATTTGTGCTATTAACTATTTTAAAAGGTTGCCTAAAGAAGAATAACTTCTGTCGATGTTCATCAACAGAAGTTATTTTAATTCTACAATGATGTACTAAGGTCTTTAAAATATTCTCTCAAAACCTTTCTCCTTATTTCCTCAACTTCTCTATTGGGAGCTTCCATAATAAATTTGTTTGTAACACTTGCAAAATCCTTTCTTAGAATCTCCATTTCGTTCCCTGATTTCGATTTGTTACTTTCCTTTGCGCCTTCTATTACTTCCGGTTCATCTCCCATAATATCCTGTGGTCGGCATTTTAAAGCCTTTACAATCTTAATCATATTATATCCCCCGGGATATCTTTGACCTCTTTCAACATCACCCACTGACTTTATTTCCACGCCTGCCAATTCCGCAAGTTCCTCTTGAGTCAAATTCATCTTCTCGCGCTTTTTCATAAGATTATTACCGACAAATAACATATAATCGTTGAGCATAATCTTTTCGTCTTTAGTCAATTTCTTCTTCATTACCTAGCCCTTTCTTACTTCTGCTTACTCTCAGACATCTGTCAATTAATTTAGGGCATAAAGAAGTGGGTAAGTATATCCTCCCCCCTTACCCACAACTGACGCATACGAGAAATACCGATATGGCGTATGCGAGGGCTTCAATCGTTAAATTCCCCTTGGGCATTTAAGTCATGTATCCCCTTTTTAAGAAGTCTCCGGGTTAAGAGACCGTCTCTTATAATGATTATATTATGTCAACCAATATGCCACAATCCGTTTTAAACGGACAATTTTTGCCTAATATCCGTTTTGAAAGGATATTTGTGTACATCCTTAGCGGAACGTTTTTTGTATAGTAGGAAATTCATAGGAATTTCCTACTATACAAAAAAGAGGCATACCCTAAGGTATGCCCCATTAAAGACTTAATCTAAAACATTGCCGATATTACTATTTTGATTCTTTGGATTTATCCGCTTTGTCAAAGAAAATCTTTGTCTCGGCAGCTACAACTCCGCCTAATGCAACAAGTGCCACAAGGTTAGGAACCGCCATCAGTCCGTTAAAGATATCGGCGATTGTCCATACTGCTGAAACAGTAAGGAAAGGTCCTATAAGAACTGCCAAAATGTAAAGCCATCTATATACTTTTACAGGTCCCATCTTACCCTTGGTAAGGTACTCAAGACATCTTTCCGAATAGTAATCCCATCCTAAGATTGTAGTAAATGCAAAGAATGCAAGACACATCATAAGTATGAACGATGAAATCTTAGCCGGGAAAGGAAGTCCCTGCTGGAAGGCGTAGTTAGTAACCTGTGCACCTTCAAGTCCCATTGATTCGGCAGCATTATGAGCTCCCGTAAGAACTATACAAAGACCTGTCATTGTACAAATAATAAGTGTATCAATAACTGTACCTGTCATTGAAATAAGACCCTGCTTGGCAGGTGAATCAACTTTGGCTGCAGCAGCTGCTATAGGAGCCGAACCAAGTCCTGCCTCGTTAGAAAAAATACCACGGGCAATACCCTTTTGCATTGCAAGAAGCATAGCACCGATTGCACCGCCTGCTGCTGCTCTCATACCGAACGCACTCTGAATGATTTCAACAAAAGCTCCGGGAATTAAAGTTATATTAGTAATGAGTATAATTAATGCAACTACTATATAAAGCACTGCCATAAAAGGAACTACGATTTCCGAAACCTTGGTAATACGCTTAATTCCGCCAATAATTACCAGTGCTGCCAATACTGTAACAATAACACCCGAAACAACTACTGCCCACGAGTATGAATTACCGAATAAGGATACTACATGCATCTTATCGGGATCTACGAAAGTTTCAACAGCACTTGTGATACCGTTAATCTGTGTAATTGTACCGATACCGAGAAGTCCGGCACCTACACCTAATGCTGCGAACAATTTAGCAAGCCATTTCCACTTCTCGCCCATACCCTTTTCGATATAATAGAAAGGTCCGCCGAGTACATGTCCGTCTTCTGCTACTGTTCTGTACTTGGTGGCCAGCAAACATTCTGCATATTTCGTTGCGGTTCCAAACAAAGCTGCTATCCACATCCAGAATAATGCTCCCGGTCCGCCTACACAAATTGCTGTAGCAACACCGACGATATTACCTGTACCTATAGTTGCTGAAAGAGCGGTACACAATGCACCGAATGATGAAACATCACCTTCACCGGATGATTCCGACTTGAATGCAAACTTAAAAGCAGTTCCAAGCTTTTTGAACTGAATTCCGCCGGAGCGAATTGTCAGAAACAATCCTACGGCGAGAATAAGAACGATGAGCCAAACGCCCCATACAAAATCATCAACCGAACTTAAAAACGCATTAATACTTTCCATATTTTTCTCCTGTCCTTTCGCCTGAGAGATATACCGTACAAAAATATACGATTTTACACCTTCGGCTCCCCTTTTTGGGGTCTCTCCAGTAATAGTTTTACGAAAAAAAATTATAACATAGGGATTTAGGGCTTGCAACCGTCCTACTTACACCATTTCCCGTAAATCTTCACAAAAATATATTTACAAAATGTATAAGTTGCACTACAATACATCCTGTCACTAGGGGAGTCGAAAGACTGAGAGTGCCGCATGGCAGACCCTTACACCTGATCCGGGTAATACCGGCGGAGGAAAGTGCTTAAAAACATTTTCCCTCCTCATTTCAAAGGAGGCTTTTTTTATGTCAAAATTTACCACCAAAAAAATTGTTTTTTCTGCTGCACTTATTGCTCTTGCTACCATAAGTGCCGACTTTTTAAGTTTTCACATGCCTGTCGGCGGTTCTGTTACCGTATTTAGCATGCTGCTCGTATGCCTTGCAGGCTTCTGGTTCGGCCCCAGGGTAGGAATAAGCGCAGCAATCGTACACGGACTGATTCAGTTTATCTCAAATCCTTACGTAATACATCCTGTTCAGGTAATACTTGATTATTTCCTGGCTTTCGGAGCCCTTGGATTATCCGGCTTTTTCCATAACAAAAAGAACGGTCTTATTCTCGGCTATTCTGTTGGTGTTTTGGGAAGATTCGTATTTTCGACTGTTTCGGGAATGATATTTTACACAGAATATGTGGGTGTCCTTAACGAAGATTTGGCGGCACTCTGGGCAGGAGTTGCATATAACTTAAGTTACATGCTTCCCGAATACATACTTACAATTATTCTCCTTATGATACCCGCTGTCCAAAAGGCACTTTCGTATCTTAAGAAAATGGCTGTACAATCATAAAAAGATATACAGCTATATCTTTTTACGTCTGCATAAAGCGTATATGCAAATCAATGTACCTGCGGCACAAACAATTATTCCCATAAGGAGCATGGCGCCAACTCCGCTTCGGTCAAGTACAGGTCCGCACAGAAGGCCGCTGAACACGCCGCCTAAGGTAATGGCACAATTAATATATGCCTGACCTTTGACTTTGTCCCTGGCTTTCATGATACTGTCTGAATAATATGCCGCAGCGGGAATAAACACCGCATAAGCAAGCAACTGGAAGGACTGCGATATATACATTCCGCCTATTCCCGTTGCAAGATACATAATTATCACTTTAATAAGAAATGCAATTGATGAAAACGTCAGAACAGCTTTGACACTGATTTTCTTTAATATAAGAGCCATAACCGCCATAACAGGCAGCTCAAGAATTGCCTGAAGGAAAGATGCATACCCAAGTTCGGTTTCGTTACCTCCAAGATTACGTATTATCTGAATAAGATAATCGTTTAACATATTGTGAGAGAAGAAACATAGGGCTGCTCCCAGCAAAAACAGCATAAACATCGGATATGTTTTTATAAATTCAAATATATTATTGGTCGGCTCCGAATCATCATTGTCTTTAGTCACAACACTGCTAACACCGGAACCGTTCTCATCCTTTCTGAAAAAGAATGTAACGGTTGCCATGCAAACCATAAATCCTATATTAAGATAAAGAAGTATTGTGGTTCCGCTTGTTGAAACAACTCCCCCTATAAACATACTGGTTACCGCAAAGGAAGCGGATCCCAAACCCCTTGATAATCCGAACTTATGCTCACAGCCCGCATTCTGATATTCGAAGCTAAGGGCAATCAAAATAGACATTCCGATAAACTGAACCGTATATATCAATACATAAATTATAAAAATCAATATAAACGATTCCTTAATATTAATAAGCAGTAATGAACCCGTTAATATGGTAAGGGCAACCGCTATAAGTACCCGTCTGTTCGTAAGACTGTCGTATTTATCCACCAGTGAAGCCACAAAGGGCTGGCCGACAACCGAAAGAATATTTGCTATGGCAATAGCTATGCCCACCTGTGTATTGGTAAAACCCTTACTAAGTAAAAACACTGTTGCAAAACCGTGAACAGTGCAAAAAGCCGCGAAATACATTACGTTTATTAATGTATATCGCAGCGTCCAAAACTTGTTATGTAAACTACCTTTTGTGTTCTTGGTTTTATCGCTCACCTAAAAACCCTCTTTGACATTTCGGAATTATAATAATTACGATCTTTGGTAACGTCTTCGCCAAGCCAGTCGGGCTTAACAAAACCATTTGCCTCTTCTATTGACGGGAACTCCACTTCCGCAAACACAAGTGGGGCAAAGGGTTCATCAAACACATCAATCTCCGCCACCAGTTCGTTACCTTTGTCATTCTTTCCGATTGGAACAAAGTATCTGGTCTTTGAGATAATATTTCCGTCGACTTTGGCAATCATATGGTCAAACGCTTCTTTATTAAGGGGCAGATTGTATTCTTCCCTTGCCATAAAATCCTTGCCCTTTGACTTGTACGTAAGATAATACTCATCGTTCTCGCTTCTTACTCTTACGGTAGGATCTGTACAAAGATATCCCTGAACCAGCTTTTTGGAACCATATTGGGATAAATCCGGCATTTTGCTTATTAAAAATTTACGTTCGATTTCCATTGGTTAACATAACTCCGTGTGCTATTTTTGGTTAACATAACTATCTAGAATTTGCTTTTGCCATCCGGTTTTTTAGCCGGAATTCTATGATAGGTATATGCCATATCATACATCCGCTCGGCAAGTTCTTTAGTCAGTTTACCATCAACGAGACGCCATTTCCAGTTATCTCCCAAAGTTGAAGGTGAATTAATCTTAGCTTCTCTTCCAAGACACAGATAATCCTGAATCGGAAAAATGGCTGTATCTGCTACCGAAGCCATTCCGCATCTTATATATTCCCAGGCAACTTCCTTATTTCCCTTGAAGTTCATGTATTTACGTATGTACTCTCTTTCCTTTTGGCTTATACACTTTGTAAACCAGGTGGTAATGGTATCGTTATCATGGGTTCCTGTATATACAACACAATTCTTATCATATGTAAAAGGTGCATGCTCCGAAACGCAGTCTGTTTCGAATCCGTAAAGCATAATTTTCATTCCGGGATATCCGCACTTCTTAATAAGACGATGTACCGAAGGGGTGATGAATCCCAAATCCTCCGCTATAACGGGAGCATCCTTAAAGTTTTCCTTAACAACCTTGAATAAATCCCATCCCGGTCCTTTAACCCACTTACCGCGTCTTGCGTTCTTATCACCGTAAGGAATACTGTAATATGCATCAAAGCCTCTGAAATGATCCACTCTTACCACATCATACAGTTCAAAGCAGCTTCTGAATCTTTCAATCCACCATTTATATCCTGTTTCTTTATGGTATTCCCAGTTATAAAGGGGATTTCCCCAAAGCTGACCGTCGTCTGAAAAGCAGTCCGGGGGGCAGCCCGCAACTCGAGTGGGATAGCCTGTACCATCAAGTTGGAACAGTTCCGGATTAGCCCATGTATCCGCGCTGTCCAAAGAAACATATATGGGAATATCGCCAACTATCTTAATGCCCTTTGAATTGGCATAACTCTTAAGTTTCTTCCACTGTGTATAAAATAGGAACTGCTGGAATTTATAAAATTCAACCTCATCTTTTAGTTTGTTCGACCATTCCTTTAATGCTGCTTTCTTGCGAAGTCTTATATCCTCGTCCCATTCTAAGTAACTTACGCTGCCGTTAGCATCTTTAATCGCCATATAAAGAGCATAATTATCAAGCCACTTTTTATTCTTTGCAACGAACTTAACATAGTCGGAATTTGCAGCAATATTGCTCTTCTCATATGCTTTTTTCAAAACTTTAAAGCGTGAATTGTATATTTTTTCATAATCCACATATCCGCATCCGTTAGCTTCGATTGAACCGAAATCGTATGCATCAGCTTCTTTTTGGGTAATCCACTTTAATTCAATAAGCTGCTCCAGATCTATAAAATAGGGATTTCCGGCAAAGGTAGAAAAAGCCTGATACGGCGAATCTCCGTAGCTTGTAGGACCCAGTGGCAATATTTGCCAATAGGTTTGACCTGCGCTGCTTAAAAAATCAACAAATTCATATGCTTCTTTGGAAAAGCATCCAATTCCGTATTTGCTCGGAAGACTGAATATCGGTAATAAAACTCCACATGCACGTTCCATAATTATTTCCTCTTTTATAATTAGTAACAACCAACAAGGAAAGTATATTCGGAAAACGTTTTCTTGTCAAGAGAAACAATATCTTTATGACTTACAATTTAATTTGCTTATGAGACTAACCTAAGAATAAGAAACGGGTTATTTCGTACAGAATAAGAAACTGCAGAGGATAGATTAGGTAGTAAACATATTTATTGACCTGATGACCTTTTTGGCCGTTATATCTTAATATGAAAATTAATGAAATTACGCCAACCAATTCGCTGTAGGAATATGACAAAACCTTTGACAAATATTCGGGCTGTATTGAATTAATTCCGCGGCTTATTACACTTCCCAATACAAAATGAAGAAACTCTCCTCCGAAAAGACATCCTGCCACCATTGGGAACAGTTTCTTATAATCATACAAGAAGAAATAAAAAACCATCGTTAAAGCAACCGCAATAACACTGTAATCACACCCTAAAACTATCTCAAGGGCTATCCCCGAAACCACAATTACCGTATTAAGCAAATATCCGGTTATCTTATTTAACCTGCTATGATTGGTACAGTAATCCACTGCCCAAAGAACCGCAAAACTTATTGCGAGGTCAAACATTACGTTCTTGTTTGAGGAATATATTATTTTTTTTGAAACAAAGAGGTTAAAGGGGATTTCGCTTATAAAGGCAAACGCCAGTAACCTTATCAGATACTTAAGCTTATTTCCTGTCTTGTTATATCCTTCAACCAGCAAGAAGATAAATATCGGAAATGCTAACCGTCCCAACAACCTGAAACATACATATACAGGTTCATTATTACAGTTAAGACCATGGGCGCCGTAATATGAGGCAATTACCGAATAACCCACATGATCGATTATCATAAAAACATATGCAAGATTCTTAAGTCCCGAAGCACTTAAGCCTTTTCTTTGTAAAATACCCGTATTCTCTGCCATCTAAATTACCAAAACCTATTTCATTACATGTAAACAGTCTCACCCAGGCAAAAAGAGTATAAAATACAGTCTTTTACCTTCATTTCCAGGATTCTTTCCAGGGCTTCCTTATAATATTCCAGTTGCACATGATATCTACCCATCAGTTTCTCTCCGGATTCGATAACATCAGTTTTGTAATCCACCAGAATTATCTCATTATTCTCTACGAAGAAGGCATCTATTATACCCTGCAACAATACCATTTCTCCCTCCGGATATGATGGTTTGACACGGCTTGCATCAATCCCAAGCACAAAGGGCTGCTCTCTCTTCAACGTGCCGTTTTGCTGGGCTTTAGCCATTTTCTTTGCTAAATCCGATTCCATAAATTTAGCAATTTTAGGAATAGGAACAGCCTCGGCCCACTCCTTTGAAATAAGCCCGTTATTAATAAAATAATTTAATTGTGATTTAATATCCCGATTTGTAAAATCAAGCAGTTCCATGACCTTATGATAAGCCGATCCACGATCTGTTGCGGATATTTTACCCTCCGGTTTATCCCTTTGGTCCCCGTCCGTTGCTTTGGTGCTTTCGGTTTCATACATATTAAGAGTATTTTCATAATCAAGATAGGCCTTTTTAAGTTCCGAAACACTCGTCTTAAGAACCATCTCTTCCAAATCCTTATGGGTATACTCATTTTCAAGGCGGCTCTTAAGCGCTTCAAACTCCGGAGTTGTTTGTGTAAATGCGCTAAGCTGCTTTTCAAAAGTTCCCTTGGCTTCAAGTTTGTCCAAAGCTTCCTTAGTACTGCTTAAGGTAAGTTCTTCCGGATATATCAGGCAGGCCCTATGCATAATGGTTTTTAAAAAATCCATATATGATTTTGCCGTGCATAATTCGGAATAGGGAACTCTGTCCGATCCGGAAGCATATTTTAAAGAATCCCGAATTAAATCATCAAAGTTTCTCTTACCGTCCTTATTATCAAAAACTCCCGTAATAATCAGTTTTTCTTTGGCTCTTGTAAGGGCAACATATAATACACGCAGTTCTTCACCCAGGGTTTCCGTCGTAATCTTATGGGCTACTGCCTTCTTATACAGGGTATTGGACTTTGTTCTCCTTAAGGTATCAATATAAGATATACCAAGTCCGTATTCCATTTCCATAATAGGATTTCCCTTGACGTCCTGCATATTAAACTGCTTATGAACACCGCATAAAAAGCAGATTGGGAATTCCAGACCTTTACTCTTATGGATTGTCATTATTCTGACAACATTTGCATTTTCATCAAGTACATCAGCTTCACCCTCTTCGGATTCGGACTTGATGATTTCCTTAAGATAATTAATAAAATGGAATAATCCTTTAAAACTTGTCTTTTCATATGAAAGGGCCTTATCTATAAGAAGATTCACATTAGCCTTCTTTTGGATGCCGCCGGCCATGGCGCTTACATATTCCAAATATCCCCTGTCATATATCAGTTCACTTAAAACCTCATTAATAGGCATATAAGTACATTTATATCTGTACTCTTCAATCAGTCTTAAGAAGGTATCAACCTTCTTATTGCCGTCCCTTGCCGCAATCAGACATTTATATAAGGAAACGCCGGATATTTTAAGAGTGGCAATTTCCTCATCGGTAAATCCGCCGAAGAATGACTTAAGACTTCCGTACAAGGCAATGTCCTGCATTGGATTGTCAAACACTTTTAGCAGCTGAACAATTTGCTGAATTTCCGGAGTCTGATAAAAGCCTGCCTTAAGAGGCATGTGTGAAGGTATGCCCTCGAGTCCGAAAACATATTTTAATCCCATTGCAACATCACTGACAGAACGAACAAGTATAACAATGTCACGAAAATCGCAAGGTCGCATAACACCCGTTTCTTTATCTAATACAGGGTATTTTCCAACCATACTTTTTATCTTATCGGCAACCATCATTGCCTCACTGATTTCACGCTTAAAATCACTCTTGCTATCATAGTTCATCAACATGATTTCGGTGTCGGTATCAAAGGTCTTACAATTCCCCGTAACACCCTCAATTTCACTCTCGTATTCCGGATAATCCGCTCCGTATACAAGTTTAGCCTCTTCATCATATTCTACCTTGCCCAAATCGGCATGCATTATTTGACCGAACAAGTCATTTACTGTATTTATCACGCTTTTTCGGCTTCTGAAGTTCTTGTGAAGGTCAATTCGTACTTCCTTTTCTTCGTTATGACTATCCAAGTCAACAAGTTTATAACTGCCAAATTTTGATATGAATAACTCCGGTGACGATAAACGGAATTTGTATATTGACTGCTTCACATCGCCCACCAAAAAGCGATTAAATTTACCGGATTTTTCTTTCGAAATTGCACTGATTAATAACTCCTGCACTCTATTACAATCCTGGTATTCATCCATCAATATTTCATCAAAAAAGTTCTGATATTCATATGCCGTCTGTGACAATACATGACAGTTGTTTTCATCTTCGGTATATAAAATCCTGATTGCATAATGCTCCATGTCGGAAAAACTGATGACTCCTTCATCAATTTTCTTCTCTGAAAATAACACTAGATATTCTTTGCATAAATCAACCAGGGTTTCCACATAAGGACGAACCTTCTTCATGTTCGTAATCTCGTCTTTAAGGGGTGAACCGAAATATGTCTTTACCGAATATGCTTTTGTTCCGGTAATCATTTCTTTATAACTGTCTCTTTTTGCTTTAACTTCTTCTTTAAGTTCCTCCGAAACTCCTTCAGGTGACTTGCCCGACAGTCTGCTGTACTTAATATTCGTCAGATAGTCATATATGGCATCATAATTATTGCAGCCCCTTAATCCGTCTATTATCTCAATATCATCCTTAATGTTGTCCGTATATTGAACAGGTCCCATTGCGCTTTCGCAAATGTCCAGTGCTTCCTTTGCAAGTGCATAGGCTTCCTTTGCCATATCTTTGGCATAATCAACAAGCCCCTTTATGGGGTTACACTCATTTAATGAAACTGAATCTTCAATTTCATATGGCCTTTTACACTCATCAAGCCACTCATAAGGCCAGGGATTTCCCTCTGCAAGCTTCGTAATTTCTATAATTATGTCCTTTAAAGCCTCATCGGTAACTCCCTTGCCAAAGAAATGTATGCACTCTTTGAATACTTCATCCTTTTGGGCATACTTACTTTCAAACAATCCGTCCAAAACCTCTTTGGACAGAAGTTTAAGTTCGGCTTCATCAGCCACTCTAAAGCCCGGATCAAGCCCTATCACATTAAAATTATTGCGGATAAGGTTAAGGCAAAAACTGTGCACGGTTGATATTTGAGCCTTATATAACAGCGCAGACTGCTTCTGAAGATGCAAATTAGACGGATTTTCCTCCAGTTTTGCGTTAATAGCTTCCAATATTCTGCCACGCATCTCATTGGCAGCGGCTTCCGTAAAAGTTACTACCAGCAAACGATCAATATCAACAGGATTGGTTTCATCCATAATAATGTTGATTATTCGTTGCACAAGAACCGCGGTTTTACCCGAACCGGCAGCTGCACTAACCAGAACATTGCAATTTCGAATATCTATTACCTTTTGTTGTTCTTTAGTAAATTCTACCGGCATGACTTCATCCTTTCCAAAACTTCTTCCTTTTCGTAAGAGGGAAGTTCTCTGTATTCAAATCCTGCCTCTCTTTCGTCAAATGGACAGATTGATTTGTAATCGCAGTAAGTGCAGGAACACTTACTATTATATTTGTACGGATTAACGGCTATATTGCCTTCCGTAATCTTTCTTCCTGCGTCCACTATGGACTTATCAATAAAATCGCCGATAATTGCATATTCTTCCGGAGAAATCACCCCGGCACCTTTGCTAAAGGAACCATCCGCTTTAGTGCTTACGTTTAATATGTGTGAAGTAAAGGAATTCTTTTTATCGGCAAATTCCTTATCAAGACATTCCAAAACTCTTGTATCATCGCTTACGAGTCCCGTAGGACGCATTGAATCAAGAAGTTTTTCTTCCAGTTTGTCATCAGACAGGGAATTATTGTCATCAATTAAGGGATTATCTATTTTGAAATACATCATACCTGCCATAGTGGGTATCAGTTCCGGATATTTATCCGTCATCATATCAATGGCGGCCTTCATATATACCGGCTGCTGAATCGACAGTCCGTAAAGAATCGATTCAAAATCGATGTCGCTGTCACCCTTTTTATAATCAAGCACCTTAATGTACAGTTTATCCTTATCTTTGCATATATCTATTCTGTCAATTCTTCCGTTTAGATTCATGGTTGTATCATCATCAATCTTTATTGGAATACTGAAGCTTTTTTCAAAACAATCCGGTTCAAACAACGATCCCCTAAGCTGCGTGGTCAAAGTAGTAATGCTGCGGGTAAGGTATTCCCCTATAAGTTCAATTCTGTGTTCCATGGAATTACTGCTGTACAAAATGGAACTTGCATGATTCACACTGACATTCTGAAGTACTTCATCAATTATTCCGGGCGCAATATCCTCGGGATAATCAAGTAAAGTGTATCCTGCTTTTGCTACTTTGTCCGCAAATCCCTCCAAAACGGCATGATAAACGCTTCCCAAATCATTATCTTCAAATTCATATTCTTCTCTCTTGGCAAGCTTCATTCCGTAAGAAAGGAAATGAGCATATTCGCATGCATAGAACTTCTCTAATCTCGAAACGGAATTGGATAGTACGGCACCGTATAATGCCTTGGCCACACTTGGTGTCAAAGCTACCGGCTTATATTCAAAGAATGCTGTGTTAAGGAGTTTTTCGTACAGTTCCTTCTCTTTGGAATCTTTAAGCACTTTGGACAAAGATATAAGTTCTTTATTTGAAAGAATGCTTAAGTTTCCTTCCGAATATTCCCGAATAGCCTGTGAAAAAACACTGATGCCGTCATTTATGCCCATAATGGTATCAAAGGGCTTTTGGGTAATATCAGTCATCTTAACATTTATCTTAGGGAATATTTTCCTTAACATCGGAATAATATATGACTCTTTAAGGGATTTATTATCTCTTGAAGCCTTACTGTAAGAAACAATCAGTTTATGGGAAGGCTTTGTCATATTCATATAAAGATAAAGACGCTGAGTAAACATCTGCTGACGGGGTGTTGGACTTAACTCAATATTGGTGTTCTTAAGGAATTCTCTGTCATAGTCGGATATAATTCCGCCGCCTAAATTGGCCTTTGGAATATTTCCGTCATTAACACCCGTAAAGAACAGCACTTTAACGCTTCCGACTCTTGTTCGGATTATATCTCCTATTATTACTCTGTCTACACTGCCGGGAATATTTCCCACATCAATTTCATCGATTCCCGCCTCAAGGAGCTTAATAAACTCGTCTACAGTAGTAGATTCATCCCCCAGAATTCCCTTTATTTTATCAAGGAGTTCCGTTATAAGATCATATACCCGTAAATACTCGGATTCCTTTTCCTTCTGACCTGCTTTTGCAAATTGACAGGCGTACTCTTCAAGGCCTTCTTTGACATTTGCATTATCAATAAACAACGTAAGTGCATTGACGTAATCACCTACCGTTGTACATTTAACCAGAAGCGGTTCCAATAAATCCATTAACCTGCTGCGTAAAGAATTAAGAAGATTCAGATGATCCATATCTTCTTTTTGGATGGTTCCGTCCTTTGAATGAATCCCCGATATATTCTGAACCTTAGTAAAAAGTTCACTGTATTTCTTCTTACCCGAAATTCCGAATGCAAGCACATAATTATCAAGGTAATCCGTCTCTTCACTGCTAAAAGGTGCCATTCCGCTTCTTAACATATGGAAAACAGACCTGTAGGTAAAGTCTTCCTTAACCACCGCCAGGGCACTCTTAATGAATTCGACAAATGGATTAAGAATCAGTTTCTTGTTCTGATCGATAAAAACCGGAATATCGTATACTTTAGCATAATGTTTAAATAAATCGGAATATCCTTCAAGGTCACCGCAGACAACAGCTATGTCACGGTATTCGTATCCTTCTTCCAAAACGAGCC
The DNA here is from genome assembly GCA_045642345.1 of Lachnospiraceae bacterium. Lineage (GTDB taxonomy): Bacteria > Bacillota > Clostridia > Lachnospirales > Lachnospiraceae > JAILLW01. The sequence continues at coordinate 53,461 of JAZUIS010000019.1, read as the reverse complement.
TTTTGATTTGATAACATGTGTTTTTAACTTCTGAATCCACTTTCGGAGCTTCAAAAATATCAATTGTTTTTACCTCTTTTTCATACCTGATACCCGGGTACCTGAAGAGTGACTTTTCAAGGGTATCAAGTTCCGGATTTCGGGTGAATCTAAGGCCGTTTAAAAACACGCGATCTTCATCCAAAGCAACATTAACTTCGGCTGCACATTTTTGAAGATCGTGTATGGTTTTCTTACTTAAACAGAACAATTCTTCTTCATTAATGTCTCCGTAGGGATTTGCGGCAAGATCAATCGTTACCGATACGATGACTTGGTTGGTCAGTTCCATCAAACGCTGTATTAATCGGTATTGTACGGGAGTAAAGCCTGTGAACCCATCAAGGACCACAACTGCATCTTTTATGATTTTGGAATAGGGAAGTGCATCAATTAAGAGGCCTAATGTCTCCTCTTTTGTAATATAATCGTTGCAGGTGTAATCATTGAATTCCGAATAAATAAATGCCAGATCTCTTATCTTTGCACCCAACATTCCCATAGCATTTTTCTCAGAATAATCTATGAGCAATTTAAGGTCATCATTCTTAATATCATATTGTTTAAATTCAGAAATAACAGACTTTATTTCATGGATATATCCCACCTTATTAAGGCGTGACCCCAACACCGGCATATTACTTTCAATACCGGTTGCTATTTTTCGCAAAATCAAACTTTTGCCCGTATCATCCAAGACAGTCTTATCGGAATATCCCGTCTCTTCAAATATTCTGTGAGACAATCTTCCGAAACTTAAGACATCAATGTTCATTATTCCCTTATTGGGGGTTGCATTGACAAGGTCAATCTGTGCCTGCATGGTGAACTGATCCGGAACCAGAAACAAATAATTTCTGTCAGGGTTTTCTTTAGCCTTTTTTACTATATCCAGATATAAATTGTAGCTTTTACCCGAGCCTGACGCTCCCAAGTAAAATTGTAAACTCATTAAATTTCCCTCGTAACAGTCTTAAGATACTCTAAATCATCACCTTCAAGATATGGTGATATCTTATTAAACACCAGTTTATGATAGTCGTTAAGCATTTCCACATTCTCTGCTGAAAGATAATCCTTATTAATACAATCCAAATCTATGGGCACATATGTCAATGCTTCAAATCCCAGTATTCTACCGTATTCTCCCTTTGACACTTCCACGCACAAAATATCGTTCTCGACTCTTATTCCGTATCGGCCGTCAAAATACAGTCCCGGTTCATCCGAAGTAACCATCCCCGGCTCAAATACCGCAGATACGGAGTTTTCGTTAGCAATCCTGAAGCTTATCCTCTGAGGTCCTTCATGAACATTAAGAATATAACCTATTCCATGGCCGGTACCGTGCCTGTAATCCAGTCCATGGGCCCAGATAGGGGTTCTTGCAATGGTATCAAGATTATTTCCCCTGCAGCCGTATAGGAACCTGGTATTAAGAAGTTCCAGCATGGATTTAACCACAAGGGTATAATGCATCTTCATTTCTTCCGTTACATCACCTATGGCATAAGTCCTTGTAACATCAGTGGTCCCGTTTATATAATGTCCGCCGGAATCCACAAGATACAAGGTATTGTCTTCATTTTTAATCCGGATATCAGACTTATCGTCAACTCCGTAATGAACAATGGCTCCGTGCTCTCCGAATGCCGAAATTGTTTCGAAAGAAGGCTCTATAAAGTCCGGGGACTTGGCACGAAGTTTGTCAAGATACTCCGCCGCATCAAGTTCCGTTAAAAATGCACCCCTGGCAGTTTGCTCCTTTATATATTTCATAAACTTAAGCATGGCAACACCGTCTGTTTCGTTGGCCTTCCTGATATTGGCTATCTCAATATCGTTCTTAACAGCCTTGAGAGATGTCGAAGGGTTAATCCCATTTATTACAGTGCATTTCTTTTTTGAAAGTATGCTTAATATCTTATAATTTATCGTTTCTTTATCCAATAATACCTTATCAAAAGTCCAATTATTGGTATTTTGCTCTATTTCGTCATAAAAATTTTCATAATTTCTTAAATTAATATCATTAGCATTAAGATATGCTTTTATTTCCTCTTTATTATCCCCTGTAATATTCGCATAAAGATATACACCGTTCCTGTCCATGACCATATACGACATAAATACAGGACAGTATTCAATATCATTGCCGCGCATATTAAGAATCCAGGCTATATCATCAAGAGACGATATAATGTGAAGAGTTGCTTCCTTAAAAGTTCCGTTATTTCTAACGGCCGAAATTTTATCGGTGCAGGAAACTCCCGCAGACGAAAGAGGAAGAATAGATAACGGTTGAAATTTTAACGGTGGTCTGTCAACCCAGGCAAGGGCTCCTACATCAAAGTTCATATCAATTCTACAGCCCTTTGCCTCACAGCCTTTTGCCAAAAAATCCCCTGTCTGTGCATCAATCAGGGTTCCGTCAAAGCCAAGACAGTTTCCGGCTTTGAGGACGTTAATTAAATGCTCATTTAATTTAGGAACTCCGGGTTCACCGATTTTCATTAAGGAAATTCCGCTTCCTTTAAGTTCTGTTTCGGCCTGAATAAAGTACCTTCCGTCGGTAAATAACCATGCTTCGTCGGGTGATACAACCAGGCTTCCTGCAGAACCCGTAAACCCGCTAAAATACTCACGCATCTTATAATATTCATTAATATATTCGCTATTATGACAATCAGAGGTAGGGATAAGACATACGTCAATCCCTACCTCTGTCATTTTATCTCTGAGTATTGATAATCTATTGATTATTTCATTCATACTACCGCAATTACCTCAACCTCACACAATACATTCTTGGGTAATGTTTTAACAGCCACGCAGCTTCTTGCAGGCTTTTCGGTAAAATACTGCTCGTAAACCGCATTGAATGCGGCAAAATCAGCCATATCCGCTAAGAAACATGTTGTTTTAACCACTTTGGTGTAATCTGTACCGGCAGCCTTTAATATTTCACCCACATTCTTAATTGCCTGATGGGCCTGAGCTTCAATTGAGCCGGTTTCAAGTTCTCCCGTTGCCGGAATAATCGGAATCTGACCTGAAGCATAAAGCATTCCGTTTGCCACAATTCCCTGTGAATAAGGTCCTATAGCTGCAGGCGCCTTATCTGTACTGATTTTTGTCATATATTGGTTCCTCCTTTGGAAAATTACTCGTCAAATTCAACCGTCACATAATATCCTCGAGGGTTCTCAATTACCGACGTAACCTTACCTTCTTTGGATTTAAGTCTTTGGTTAAAAGGAATATTCCCCGACATTGCCAGGGAAGGATCAATTGTATAATAATAGTTACTGGGAAGCAGACCTTCTGTTACGGTGACTGTATCGCCTTCCTTAACCAAGCCTTCTCTTTCCATTTTAAATTCAAGTTGTCTCATATTTTCTTTATTTGAAGAAGAACTGCATTACTACCGGATCATGATCCGAAAACTCATAATCCCATATTGCGTTTGTGTAATAATTTACTCTTATATTATCCGAAACAATAAACCCATCAACCGTAATGGTGAAGGTCGTCTCTTCGTTGTACGGTTCATTTAAGTTACGACATGAATTATGCTCAACGTTCTGGGACGAAGCATTATCCAACGCCAAACCAAAGCCCTTGGGAATAAGGTCGCGCGGAAAGTCATGGGTCCATGACAAATCCTCGTTTACCGACTCCTTTTTTAGATTATGATTAAAGTCTCCGCCGCATATTATATAATTTCCGGCCTTATATTCCTTTTCCATATCCTCAAAAAGCATCTTTATCTGTTCATCCTGCATATCACGGTCCTTGGAATAAGCTGATAAATGAACATTGTAAATACACAAATACTTTTCTTTATCCGTCATTATTTTGCTCACGGTATAACATCTGTCCAAATCAAGGAACTTGGACAAATCCGTAGCAATAGGCAGTTGCCTTCTTACAGCCTGACTGATTGAAGCTCTGGAATATGTTGCCAATGAAGATTTATTGGCACCGTGAGGCTCCAATATGGGATAAGGCAAAAATGCGCTGTCATAGTTCACTGCATAATTGTAATAATATCCTCTTATAAACTCATTAAGTAAATCAAGTTCATTTACATGATATGATCTGGTGCCGTCCAAATCGATTTCCTGAAGAATAAAGAAATCGGGATTTGTCATATTTATTACGTTTGCTATCTCGCATATATTGGCCATCAGCTTCTCTTCCGAATCGGCCCGGGACTTCTTACCGCCGTCCATAAAAAAGCTAAAGTCATTGGTACTTGCGCCGAATCCTATATTATAGGTCATAATATTATACGCTTTGTCCGTGGCAAGAATATTGGAGTCCTCACCGAAATAGGAGTATTCACCCGCCATATTTTCATCAAGATAAAGCATATCATTAATTCGCTCATAACTTAAAATCACATAGGCCATATAACCCAGGGCAAAAATCACAAGCACTATAAGGAACGTAATTATTCTCTTTATTATCTTCTTATTTCGTCTCTTTTTTAAATTCATCGTTTACACACCGTGCTTAAGTAAAAAGTCTGCGACAATTCCGTTAGAAGCTCCCGTAAGGTGCAGATGATCTCCTCTTAATTCATCGCTTAGGAAACCTTCTTCATCGGTAACCACTTCATTTACATCTATATAAAAGATTGTCTCATTATCCGCCAAAGTTGCAATAGCATTATTTCTGCCAAGTATGTTCGTATTGTTAAATACATCATCGGTAGTGCTGCGTTCTTTGTCTATATTCATTATAGCCTGAATTATTATTTTTGCATCCGGTTCGTATTCCCTAAGTTTATTGATAACTTCCTCATATTCACTTAGGAAATCTTCTGTTGTTCCCGTGCCCAGTTCATTAACTCCCACCATAATATAGATTTTGCCGTACTGTTTCTTTGAAATAAATTGTTCAACAGTTCCTTTACCCTTAAAGTCCGAGGTAAATACTTTCTTAATTGTAAGGGAAGTTTCGCACAAAAAATCCGCATGATCCGCAAGTTCTGTATAATTCCTTAATCCTACGGTTCTTGAATCTCCTATAAACAATGCATCATCAAAATAATCCATTGTAACCGTCTTAAATTCATATTCTTTGGCATGCAAAACTCCCACATCCCCGTAAATATCTGCCGACACATGGGACAGATACTCATCGTATGTGCTTTCTCTTAGGGGAGTTGGACGCACATAGGGTGTAGCTGTAGGTGTAGGGCTCGGCGTCGCAAGGGGTGTCATGGTGGGTTCTGCCTTTTTAGGGGTCGGAATTATCGTAGGCACAGGTGTCGGCGCCGATTCAGGGGTAGCCTTGGCCATATTTTGAAGCTTCGCTTCTAATAAAGCGGCCTCTTCGGCCGCCTCATTTACTTTTTGAGTATCGAATATGTACCAGGGATATATATCTTTGCCCATCCCCGTGAACACACGCGATAAGTATGGCGTTTTTGCTATTTCCTGCTCTTCCTTGGCATATATGTTATTTCTTCCGGCAAATCCAAATACCGTAAAAACAACTGTTGTAATTAAAACAAGAATAAGCACAGGGGCTTTCTTCATTAGTACTGTTTCCTATCTGCTGTCTGACAGCATATCCTAAGTCAATGTTATTCCGTCGGGATTAACCAAGTGAAAAATATACACCGTAAGTCTTGTCACTTACCAATTCTCCCGTAAAAGGATCATAACTTAAATAAATGGTGTCCGTATGGGAATACTTTTCCCAGGTAACCTCTTCATCCAAGGTTAACGAAACCATACCCGGTACCTGTTCACCCCAGGAAGCGTATTCAGCTCCGGTAAAGGTAATTTCCTGCGTAGTGCCGCCATTGGGCGTATACATAAGCGTACCTGTAATCTCGGAATCGTCGGCTTTGTCAAAAATCATATGCAAATGGCCCAATTCTTTAGTGTTATCGTATTTGTCATATACAGTACTCTCAACATCACTCGCCATATTTGAATAATCGGCTCTTATTGTCGGGCTTCCGTAAAAACCTGCAAACTCATAAGGCTCGGTATATGCAGCAAACTCCATGACAAAGTCAATTGAAACATCCATAAGATAATTATTCTTAAAGTGCGCTGTTCCGGGCACCTTTACCATACCACCGTCTACTTCGGGCTCATCAAATGTGTATTCATCAAACAAATCCACCGTCAGGGAATAGTAATTGTTCATCAGATATATATCACTTCTTTCGATATTTTTAATCATATTATCCGGTGTGAAGTACTCCTTAAAGGTATCGGAATACTCTACTGTATAATCTTGAGACCACTCAAAGGTATCGTGATTCCATTTGTATTCTCCGGCATAATAGTCGTCATAGTAATATAAAGCATCAAGTGAAGTTTCATAAATGCAAATACCGTCATCAATTGTAACATTTACTTTAACTTCCTCTGTGGCACGTGACTGCTTTTTGTCATAGTCAATCTTATCTTTTTCTATCTTGATTTCAATACTGCCCTCCTCAAGATAAACCGATCTATCCCCCAGTTTAGGGGAATATGCATAATGCGAAATATCATGCTTAAGAGTTTCTTCATCAACACCTTTCTTAGGCTTAACAACCAAAGCCTTAGTATCTTCGTAGTATTCTTTGACATCCCATTCCTTATCGTCTTCCTTGTATTTCATGGTGACGTTAAAATGTTTCTCAAAAGATGCATCTTTGTTCTCATATACTACGCAAACTTCGATTAATGATTTTTCCTTAGATTCTTTATCCTCACGGTCTTCAACACTGAATTCCGAAATTTTCTTATCAATTGCGCCGTCCTTTTTAAGTTTTGATATTATAGTATCCGCAGCTTCATTACCTGTTGTCTTCTCGTCTGCATCATATATGTTCTCTCCGTCAGCTTCAGGAAGAAGCTTAAGAGGATTACCGCAGGCGGTAAGCGTTAGGCAAGTTACTGTGACAATGACTGCAAATAAAAACTTTTTTTTCATAATTTTCCCTCACACTAATTAAAAATTCAGGTACATGAACGGATTTCCCACGTTTCGCGCACTAAAATATATACTAATCCAGAATAGGATTACTAGCAAGATTGTAGTTATAAAATGTTTGGAATACTTCTTATATATCTGCGTACATTTAGGTATGCAAAGGACTATGGAAATCACGAATAAAAACCAGTAATCCCTTAGGTACTCCACAATGTCATTTGCATTAATTACGGCAGATGTTGTTCCGAAGAAGGGAAACAGCCGTCCAAAGTATATACCAAGATCCTTCATGTTTCCTATGGCAAAAACAACCCATGTAAGCGGTATAAGTAAACATACATACAGGTTGCCCACCACGGGAATGGTTTCTATCTTTTTGCCGTAGAACAGTTTTTCAAGAATAATGAGTATACCCAGAATAACTCCCCAGATAATGAAATTAAGTCCGTTACCGTGCCATAATCCCGTAAGGAGCCATACTAAACCAAGGTTAAGACACATACGCTTTTTAGAGCATCTTGAACCTCCCATGGGGAAATACACATAATCTCTAAAGAATGCTCCCAGGGTAACATGCCACTTCCTGTAAAATGACGAAATACTCTTGGCCCCATAAGGATTATCGAAGTTCTCAATAAAATCATAACCCAAAGCCACCAAAATTCCCGAAGACATAAGGGAATATCCCCAGAAATCAAAATAAAGTTCAAAGGAATATGCAAAAGCCCCCAGCCATGCAAGAGGCGTCGATATACTTTCATATCCGTACATTCCCAGGTCATTCCACAAAATACCGATTCTGTCGGCAATAATTGTTTTCATTGCAAAGCCCAGTATGAAATACTTAATTCCTTCTTCGGCCTTTTCCCAGGAAAGCTTTTTATCTTCCTCAAAATCACCGTCACCGTATCGCATAATAGGTCCCTGGGTAATTTGGGGAAACATAAGAAAATACACGCAGACATTAAGGAATGTCGGCATATCTTCGAATTTACGATTCTTAATATCAAGCTGCAAAGATATCATTTTGAATATATAGAAGCTAAGTCCTATAGGCCAAAGTGTATTGTCCACGAAGACAGCAAGACATTTAAAAAGCACCAAAACAGCGATGTCAAAGGCTACAACACCGATAAATAATATTTTGTTTTTCTTATTTTTTGATTCATTATGACTCTTTCGACTGGAAAAAAGAGCAAGAAAATAGTTGAGGACCGTAAGCACCAACAATAGGAAAATAAAGACAGGTTCGCCCAAAGCATAGAATACTATGCTTCCTGCGAGCATCACTATATTTTTATACTTGGCAGGTACTAAATAATACAGCACCAGAAAAATCGGTAAAAATCTAAATAGAAACGTTAAATCCGTAAAGCTAATCATATATTCCGCCTTTTAGCTTCTGCATTCCCCTTTGGATGGCATCCTTGGAATTCTTCCAATCCGCATCCTTATTTCGGTAATCAAACTTTTCTACCAGCCACGAAACGTCTTCCTGAAGACGGGCCATATTTTCTTCCATAAGTTTGAATACCATCGGATAAAAATCTTTCTTCTCCTTGTCTGTCAGTTCTTTATCCGCATATTCACACAAATCCCCGAAATGGCTGAGGCAAAAACCGTTGCCTGCCATAATTTTTTCTTTAAATGACGAATCATTTCTGTACATACTTATAAAAGTAGCAAGATATCTTTCATAAGTTTCATTATATCTTTTGCAGATATAACAGCTTTCCTCTTTGGCTCTTACAAAGTTGACCACGCTGTTATTAGTGGGCGCTTTGGCAAGCTTATCTTTAATCGAAGTCTTTCCGGGAGCATATTTGGCAAATACTTCCTTCATTTCTTTATTGACACGCATATAATGTGTCTTTAAAATCCATGCATTTCCCAGAGTGTTACCATACTCAAACATCTTCTTAAAATGCATACGACAAAAGCCTTCCCTGTCTGTCATGTCACGGATATCCGCTTCCATGTAGGAAGAACCCGAGCCAAGAACAAAATCAAGAAGATCCTGCTCAACATTTCTTTCGATATTGCAAAAAGGACATTCTCCGCCCTCCGAAACCGCATCATTTAAAGGAATTGTATAAAGAACTTCTTTCATGCTTCCACCCTCATTATCTGTAAGATGCCTGCTTTAAAGTAAGCAGATATTTCTTCATTTCGTCATAGAATAATTCAGGTCTTTGATCGTTTGTTGCAAGAGATTTTTTAAGAACCGCTTCCGAAGTATATGCAATTATATCATCAAGTCTTGATATATCCGTTCCCGAATGTACATATGAAGTGTTGGCATAGTCGATATATTCCCTAACCTTTGCCTTTACCGCATTTTTCTTGTCGGATATTTCCTTCAGAGCTTCAACAACATTTTCATCCTGAACGCTGTTAACAAAAGCCACCATATAAGGATATGATTTCATTACATTTGTGTAGGAAGCCATAATCTGAGTATATAGACCAAAGTAGTCATTATCGGCCTTATCGACCGTACTGGTCATTTCTAAGCTGATATATCTTACACTATAATCAAAAATAAAAGAATATAATCCGATTTTATTAATGAAATAGTGGAATAAAAGACCTTTCGAAATACCGGCCTCTTTTACGATATCATCTGTACTTGCGTGATTGTAACCATTAAGAGCAAAGATTTTGAGAGCAGCATTAATCATTCTGTCCTGCTTCTCTTTCTTGAGATCAAAAAATTTATCGTTCATATGTAACCCCTGAAAAAATAGTAGACATTGACCTTGACGGTCGAATTTTAGATTACCATATTTTCATGACCTATTCAATAAAAAATCTTAAGAAACTTTAGACTTTTTTAATAGAATTTCTCTTTATATTTTAAAAGAAATAGGCTATGATTAATAAAGAATCTCTAAGGAGGAATTTTATATGGGCAAATTTGGTAAATTCTTATTATTTTCAGCCGCTGCCGGAGCTGCAGCATATGGCGCATATTACTATTTAAGAAAAGAAGAAGTTCTCACTCCCGTCTATGACGATGACGATATAGAGGAGTTTAATGAGGATTTGGACGGTGAGCCTACAAAGGCACGCTCATACGTTAATCTTACATTTGATAAGGCCAAAGCCGAAGACCTTGCAAAAAGCGCAGTCAAGAAAGCTAAAGAGACAATTTCGGACTCAGTTCAAAAGGTTGAGGAATTCTTCAATGACGAGCCTTCTGATTTCGTAGACAATGTCAAGGAAGCTGCCAAGGATGTTGCAAACGCTGCTACAACCGCATACGAATCAACTTTGGAAGCTTATAAAGAGTCTTCCGAATCCTAGGAATATAAATATTAAAATAAAAAGCCTGCTTCATTTTGAAGCAGGCTTTTATATTTACTGTTTAATTAACCCTGTACTTTCTTGTCCTTAATCATCTGGACAATTTCTTCCTTAAGGTCTCTTGCCTTATCCTTAATTCTGGCTGCTGCCGAAGGTGACTGAAGGATTGAAGCAATCATTCTTGAAGCTACATCAACCTCGCCTCTTTCCGTAGCAAGCGCTGCAAGCAAATAATCAAGCGTTGTTTCATCCATTCCGCCCATAGGATATCCTTCAGACTGTCTTGCCTGAACAAATCCTTCATATGCGTTATCAAGGAACTCTTTTTCTTTCTTGTTAAGTTCCTCAACCATAATGTCATAATCTTCACTGTTAGGATCAAGGCTTTCCTTAAAACTTCTGCAAAGCCATCCGCCCTTAAGACAAATATACGCTTTTTCAGAAGCCTTACCACGTTTAACCATTGCAGAAGCAAGTGCCAAAGTAATCTTATTAAGAGCTTCTTCATAGCCTATGGTAGGCTTATTCTCTGCAGGTTTTCCCTGATATCCCGTGCATATTCCTTCCATTACCGCCTTCTTCTGAGAAGGAGTAAGAGGTCCGAAATAACGTCCCATTACGGAATAGCCGCAGCACTGACACAGAATAGGTTCATATTTGATAGGTTCAAAACCTTCATATATCGGACGAAGATCCTTGTCCATTTTAATAAGTCTTGCTCTTCCTGACTTAACAATAAGTGTATTAATCGGAGAATCACAAATAGGACATTCGAATTTCTTCCAGAAAATATAATCCTCTTCGTTAAATTCTACAGGTTTGGCTTCCTGCGCGTCGTTCTTCTTAACAGCCTTTTCAGGAGTGTCGTATAATTTTGACGCATCAAGATTTTTAATACCGAATTTCCCCAAATCATCTAAAAGTCCCATAATAACACCTTCATTTCATTATATTAAAACATATTCGGACAATACTTACGCTCAAATGCACTGCATGGCATAGGCTTGTCAAAATAATATCCCTGTATAAGATCAACCCGCATATTCTTAAGAATATCAAGCTGTTCTTTTCTTTCGACACCTTCGACACATAAGTTAACACCGATAGCATCTGCCAAATCACCCACCATCTTAACAAATGAGCTGGCATAAGAATCTGTCTCCAAATCCTTTATAAATGTCTGGTCTACCTTAATAACATCAAAAGGTATCTCTCTTATATGATTAAGTGACGAATAACCTGTACCGAAATCGTCCAATGCTATTCTAACACCTAATTCCTTAATACTGGCAAGAATTTTTTTCATTCTTTCCATATCGTTAATTGCCAAGGACTCCGTAACCTCAAGAGTAAGGTTATGAGGATTAATTCCCGTATCCTTAAGCGTATCTCTTATAATATCAACAATATCCGTTTGGAGCAACTGTACAACCGACAAATTGACATTAACCCTGTAATTGGGGTATCCGTTATCATTCCAATTACGACAGGTATTACATGCATCATAAAGTACGTAATTTCCGATGGGATTAATAAGTCCCAGATACTCCGCAAGAGGAATAAATTCTCCCGGCGAAATAAATCCAAGCTCCGCACTGTTCCATCTTATTAATGCTTCGGCACCCGTACATGGGCTTCCCGGCTTTGAAATATCAACAATCGGCTGGAAGTAAACTTCAAATTCCTTAAATCCGCTTGTTGTTGCATCACGCATATTCTTTTCCATATCGAGACGCTGATGAGATGCAGAATCAATATTATCGGAATATACTGCCATTCTGTTCTTACCTGATTTTTTGGCCTCATACATCGCAATATCAGCCTTCTTAATCAGATCATGAACTCCGGTTCCGTATTCCGGGAAATCTACCATACCCATACTCATGGTACAGTAATAATCAGCATCCTTAAGGAACCATGGTTTTGCAAAGATATCCTTTATCTGTGCAACTATATGATTACATCTGTCGTAGCTTTCGGGAGGAATTATAATTACGAACTCATCTCCGCCCATTCTGTAGCATGTATTCTGAATGCCGTCCACGCGCTGAATCGAATGGGAAATAGCCTTTAACAGAACATCACCGTACTGATGACCAAGTCCATCGTTAATATGTTTAAAATCGTCCAAATCAAGATAAAGCAATGAACCTGATTTACCGGTATGCTCGGCATCATCAACAATTCTTGCAAGATCTCTTTCACAGCACATTCTGTTATATAAGCCTGTTAAGAAATCCGTATATGCCTGCTGCTCTATCTTACGCTGGTATATCTTTTTTTCGGTAACATCATACAAAGCGCATAATAAAACAGGACTGCCATCTACCCATTTGATTCTGGTGTAATAAAGGTCATACCATTTATCTGCAGACTTTTGATATAATTCGGAAACTCCGTTCTCGGTAGATATCTTCTCCGAAATCATAAGGTCTATAGTTCCGTCTTTAATCTCTGCATCAAACACCTTCTGCATTATGCTGTTGGCAAAAAGCATCTTGTGGGAATTAAGTTCTCTTACGTATACAGCCGAACCTACGTTATCAAGGATTGTCTCGATTGACTCATAGGAGCTTGCTATTGAGTTACGCTGAACTCGTCTTGTAAGTATACTCTGAAGAATCTTTACGGAGTCATTAATGAACTTAATCTCTTCAATGCTCCAGACTCTTTCTTTATTCTTCTCATAGAAGCAGGCATACATATTAGGTGTGCCGTTAATCATAATCGGCATAATCATAAGAGCACTGACGCCTGTCTCTTCCATTGTATCTTTTTCGAAGGTATTCATTACGGCCGAAGCAGATAATACAAGCGGCTTAGTGGCTTTAAGCAACATATCTTTGCTTATGTTTTCGCCCTCATAGATGTCATTCGCATTTCCTGTCTTCGAATATGCCGCCAAAACTTCAATTGCAGAAGAATCCTTCTTAAAACGACACACACAGTTATTTTCAATATCAAGGAACTTACCTATGACTTCAAGAAGTCTTAACATTATCTTCTCTATAGGGTCATCATTCTCCAACAGAGAAACTACATCCGTAAGTGCCTCACTTCGACGAAGATTTACGCTCATTGCCTCTTCGGAAGAGCGTGATCTTCTGCTTTCGGCCTGAGCCGATACCACAGATAATCTGTATTCTATAAGTGATGTGCTAAAGTCTCTTAACGCATCGATTACGGCATAGAACTGCTGCTCCGAAAGTGTATGCTCAATTCCCGAAAGAGGTGGATTGGTATATTCCGACTCATCCTCATAGGAATCGTTTATTACACCGCAAACCAACCAGTTAATAACAGGTTTGCGATCTACCTTAACCGATACTACGGCAGCGCGAAGATTAGGATATGCAGTAGTTTCAACTGCCTGATCTTCCAGTGAACTGTCAGATACTCTAAGAAGCATCTGCTCAAACTGTTCTTCGGAAGCTGCATCCACAATCTTCGGGATGTCAGGTTCATATCCTATAAATTCAGTTATTGGCTGACCGTGTGTATCAATGCATTGAACACACACATGTGCGCAAGCAGCAAAATGCTCGGCCCATCCGGTCAGTTTTTGCGCTTCGACAAAGCCCTTTAACATGGAGCCTGTATCGCCGCCGACAATAGAGTTACTTTTAAACATTTACCACTATTCCTCTACACTGTAGTTTGGTGCTTCCTTTGTAATATGAATATCATGAGGATGAGATTCCTTCAAAGAAGCTGCTGAAATCTTAACGAATCTTCCGTTCTGCTTAAGATCTTCAATAGTAGGTGTACCGCAATATCCCATACCTGCACGAAGTCCGCCCATAAGCTGGAATACTGTATCTTCAACAGTTCCCTTATAAGCTACACGGCCTTCTACACCTTCCGGTACAAGCTTCTTGGCATTTTCCTGGAAATAACGATCCTTTGAACCGTTCTCCATAGCCGAAATGGAACCCATACCACGATACACTTTATACTTACGACCCTGGAACAATTCAAATGTTCCGGGCGATTCATCGCATCCTGCAAAGATTGAACCCATCATGCAGACATTACCGCCTGCTGCAATAGCTTTAGTCATATCGCCGGAGAATTTAATTCCGCCATCTGCGATAATCGGAATGCCGTATTCTTTAGCAACTTCGTAAGCATCCATAATTGCTGTGATCTGCGGAACACCGATACCTGCAACCACTCTTGTGGTACAGATGGAACCGGGGCCGATACCTACCTTAACAGCATCTGCGCCTGCTTCGATTAAAGCCTTTGTTCCTTCACCTGTTGCTACGTTACCTGCAATAATCTGAACCTCAGGATAGTTTTCTTTAATCATTCGTACACATCTAAGAACGTTCTCAGAATGTCCGTGAGCCGAATCAAGTACGATTACATCAACCTTGGCATCAACCAAAGCCTTAACTCTGTCAAGAACATTTGCCGTAATTCCTACAGCGGCGCCGCATAGTAATCTTCCCTGGGCATCCTTGGCAGCAAGAGGATACTTGATTGCCTTTTCAATATCTTTAATGGTAATAAGTCCAACCAGATTAAAATCGTCATCAACAATAGGAAGTTTTTCTTTACGAGCAGCGGCAAGAATTGCTTTTGCTTCTTCAAGAGTAATTCCTTCTTTGGCAGTAACAAGATTTTCACTTGTCATGGACTCTTTGATTTTCTTTGAGAAATCTGTTTCGAACTTAAGATCTCTGTTAGTAATAATACCTACAAGTTTACGTCCTTCCGTAATCGGAACACCCGAAATACGATATTTAGCCATAAGCTCGTCTGCATCCTTAAGTGTATGTTCTGCGGTTAAAGAAAATGGATCTGAAATAACTCCGTTTTCTGAACGTTTAACTTTATCAACCTCATCTGCCTGTGCTTCAATAGACATATTCTTATGGATAATACCAATACCACCCTGACGTGCCATTGCAATCGCCATACGGTGCTCGGTAACAGTATCCATACCGGCGCTCATCATAGGAATGTTGAGCTTAATTTTCTTAGTAAGATAGGTAGTTAAATCAATGTCATTCGGAACAATCTTGGAATATGACGGTACTAAAAGCACATCATCAAATGTTATTCCTTCGCCAATAATCTGACCCATTTTTCTTTCCTCCTTAGTTTATATAAATTTTTTCATAATCCACATTAACAAAAACACAGTGCCAACTAGTCCGTAAACACTTTACGCGGGGCTACATTGTACACTGCTTTAACAAACTCCTCGGAAGGCTCGATAATAATTTTCTTCTGACCTTCATAGAAGAACACATATCTACGGTCAGGCTGATTTTCTACGCCTGAACTAAAATCCGACACCTTGGCCTGTCTGTTCTTAAAATCATCAAGATGATATGACTTAATGGGAGCAAGAATTTCTATTTTGCCCACATCAAACTTGTCTACTCTTTTTCGCTTAGAACGTGCCAATACCTTATCAACCGTGATTTCTTTGTCACAGTATAAGTATTCGTATTCAATATCCGTGTTCATGTTGAGGAAATAGGCGCCTACGCCCAGACCGATTGCGATTATTAACCCGATTACGTTACTGATAAGAAAAGAGAAAATTCCAACGATTCCACATATTGTCCAAAGCAAATATACCAAGAACTTTAATACCGGCTTTGTTACATGTTTTACCATGCATTCTACATATGTATCTGTCATATTACAACTCCTAAAAATTAGTTTACAGAATATCTACTCTATTCTAGCCCATAAGGTACCAATTTTCAAGTTTATTTATTTTTAATAATTTCTTATTGCTGCATTAATTGACGGAAAAACATATTATAGTTATCATTGATGGGGAAAATGTGACAGTAGGGACGGTTCTTTTTGTCACATTTTGGTTCTAATATATCGTAGGAATATGATTATTCCGCTATTTTTAAGTACGTTCTCTAGTATTTCTAAGTGTTGCAATCCGACTAACACAGTCAACAGCACGGCACCGAACTATTCGCCATCCATGGCTCAATTAGTTCTTGCGCATACTTCCCGCATGCGCATGCCTGATATGTGCAACACTAAGAAATACACGAGAACTACCTAAATAAAAATATCTGAATAATCATATCCCTACTGTAAGTTAATTTAAAAATGTGACAAAAAGAACCGTCCCTACTGTCACACTTTAAGATAGGAGTTTAATTTCATGAGAATCGAATACAAGCCGGAAGGCAGCGATAATACACAGGAAAAGGCGGAACATACCCTGACTCAGGGGCAGACTGTTATGGCCGAATCAAAGAACCAGTATCTTAAGATGAAGGACAAACCTTTTAAAGAAAGAATGGCATATCTGGTAGGCTACTATAAGTGGTATGTCATCGGTGGAATTGCAATTATTGGAATACTTACAAGCATCATCTATACAATGGCCACTCACAAGGATTACTGCTTTACATCTATGATGATCAATGCCAATCTGTATGAATCAACACTCGGTGAAGATTTTGGTGCTTACGCAGGTCTTGATCTTGAAACATACGACTGTCTTATCGATACCACAGCCAAAATCGGCACACAGGGCGGTTACTATGAAGACACCTCTACAGTAGCAAAAATGGCCGCCAACATCCAGGCCCGGGAGCTTGACTGTATTATTGCCGACAGCGTGCGTTTCGAAAAGGACGCCTATAACGAAACCTATCAGGACATCACTGCGTTCTTAACTCCCCAGCAGCTTGATAAATATGCCGGCAAACTCTACTACATTGATATGGAAGTTGTTCGCAAAAAGAAAGACGAAAGTATCGAGGTGGCAGCTTCACAGTTAAACGACGATGAATATGCCGCAACCCATGACCAGATGCTTGAAGCTCTTGATTACCATCGTCATCCGGAGAATATGAAAGAGCCCATCGCCGTAGGAATTATCATCGACGATGCGCCCTTTATAGTTAATAATGATGTATACACTTTGCTCATTCCCGTATTCGGTGTGGTCGGAAACACCACCCGTCCCGAGCTTGCAATTGAGTTTCTTGAATATCTGTACTTATAACTGTGAAGTTACAAAGATATCATAAATTGCCTTAATTGCAGTTTCAAAATCTCTGTTTTCGACACCGATTATAATGTTAAGCTCTGAAGAACCCTGGTCAATCATCTTAACATTTACATCGGCATGTGCCAAAGCCGAGAAAATTCTTCCGGCAGTACCTCTTGTCGATTTCATTCCACGTCCCACAACAGCAATAAGTGCCAAATCTGCCTCGATGTCAATTACATCCGGATCAGTCATTCTGTGGATTTCCGCAACAACCTTCTGCTCTTTGTCAATAAACTCGTCCTGATGAACGAATACCGTCATAGTATCAATTCCCGAAGGCATATGTTCAAAAGATATACCGTTATCTTCAAAAGCCTGAAGGACCTTACGTCCAAAACCGATTTCGGAATTCATCTTGGCCTTATCTACGTTAACGGCACAGAATCCCTTCTTACCTGCAATACCAGTAATTGTATATTTAGATTTCTGAGCAGTACTTTCAACAATCCATGTACCTGCATCTTCAGGTCTGTTGGTATTTCTTATATTAATCGGGATACCTTCCTTGCGGACAGGGAAAATGGCATCCTCATGGAATACGGAAGCACCCATATACGAAAGCTCTCTAAGTTCTCTGTAAGTAATAGTTTCGATTCCTTCGGGATTATCAATAATACGTGGATCGGCAATCAAAAATCCCGATGTGTCTGTCCAGTTCTCATAAACATCAGCCTTGGCAGCTCTTGCTACAATTGAACCTGTAATGTCCGAACCGCCTCTTGAGAAGGTCTTTACCTTACCGTATTCAGAGGCACCGTAAAATCCCGGTATAACTGCCTTGGGATGATTCTTTAATACTTTACTTAATTTCTTATTGGTATACTCTGCGTCAAAGTTACCGTCCTCATCAAAGAAAATAACTTCGGCAGCGTCAATCCAATCATAGCCCAAATAGTTAGCCATAAGAATACTGTTAAGGTATTCTCCTCGTGAAGCTGCATAATCGCTTCCTGTTTTTGCCTTAAAGTTATCTGCTATCTTTTTGAATTCGTCGTCCAAAGAAATCTTTAATCCAAGTCCGTCAATGATTTCCTGATAACGTGCCTTAATGTCGTTAAGCTGCTTATCAAACTTCTTGCCGCTTTGGGCAAGAGCGTAACAGCCGTAAAGCATATCGGTTACCTTTGTATCGTTCGAAAATCTTTTGCCCGGTGCCGAAGGTACCACATAAACTCTGTCTTTGTCGGCGCGAATAATGTCACCGACCTTCTTAAACTGCTCGGCGCTTGCAAGTGAGCTTCCGCCGAATTTAACTACTTTAATCATAATCTATCTCCTCATAAAATTGATTAATTATCTATATCTTTGTATCCAAATCCATAACTACTTCTGTAAGAAGTGATCCATAAGGTGATGGCCTACAGGCTCGTATATTCCGCCTTCTTTAGCCTCGCGCTCGTTATAGTTCCATGATTTATCAAGCTCGTTCGTGCTGTCATAAATCAAATAAGGAACAGGGTCGGATGTATGTGTACGGCATCTTATGGGTGTGGGATGGTCAGGCATAACAAGAAGTCTAAAGTCGGTTCCTTCAGCCTTTAACGACTCATAAATCGGCTTGATTACCCTTCCGTCAAGATACTCTATAGCTTTGACCTTGCGTTCTACACTTCCCTGGTGACCCATTTCATCGGGAGCTTCAACATGAATATATGCAAAGTCATATCCGCTCTTAAGACCGTCAAGAGCTGCTTTAACCTTTCCTTCATAATCGGTTTCAAGACCGCCTGTGGCGCCGGGAACTATGGCAACTCCCATAGATGCGCCCACTGCTATACCCTTAAGAAGGTCAACAGCCGAAACCATCATTCCCTTAAGATGATTCTTCTCTTCAAAGCTTGAAAGAGAAGGTTTCGTACCTGCGCCCCAGAACCAGCAGCAGTTAGCCGGGTTAAGGCCTTTAGCCTTACGTTCAACATTAAGTGGATGATTCTTTAATATCTCAAAGCTCTTCTTCATCATGTTAAGAAAAGCTTCTTCTTTGGGAAGATGCTGACCTATTGTCTGGCCCAAAACGTCATGGGGCTGAACAAGATCAATTACCTTGCCCTTATCCTGTATCAGGCAGTGGCGGTAACTTGTTCCCAGATAGAACTTAAACTCATCTGTGGTAAGTTCCTTCTTAACCGCATCAAGAAGTACCGCACAATCTTCCGTACTAATCTCTGAAGAACTGTGATCAACGATTGTCTGCTCTTCAAAAGGAAGATTCGGATCATCGGTGATAGAAACAATATTACATCTAAAGGCAATGTCGGTATCTTTCATAGGAACACCGATGCTTAAGGCTTCAAGCGGCGATCTTCCGGAATAATTAGCCTTTGAATCATATCCAAGAACTGACAAATTAGCCACATCCGAGCCGGGTTTCATTCCCTCCGGAATAGTATGACAAAGGCCGACTTCACTTAATTTACTTAATTTATCCAATGTGGGAGTTGCGGCATATTCAAGAGGAGTCTTTCCTCCAAGCGCCTCTATGGGCTCATCTGCCATGCCATCTCCCAAAACAACTACATATTTCATCTTTTCTCCTCCTGCCGCGGGGACCCTGCCGCGGGGACGGTCCTTTTGCCACGACTTTGCCACACTTTTAATCCATCAAACGAATTCTTGAAATAATTCCGAGCTCTTCTGCTTTCTTTGCGAAATCCTTTTCTGCCATCTTCTCGGTTGTAAATCCGAATTCACCTTCAACACCTGCATCAACCAAAGCAATTGTTTCGAAAATACGAAGTGCTTCTTCATGTTTATCTTTGTCGCAGCGAACGAAATACTTAAACTCGACTTCATCGATGCTCTTCATAGTAACTTCTTCTTCATCCCAAATGCACTTAATCAGCTTGCCAACGTGACGTGCCGCATCGATAACATCCGAAACAACGGCTGATGCTGTAGGCAGTTTACCTGCTCCGCGTCCGTAGTACATTGAATTGTCAAGCATGTTTCCATGTACAAAGATAGCATTAAACACATCATTTACCATTGCCATAGGATGTGACTTGGGAATAAGGAAAGGAGATACCATTGCAAAATACTTACCATCTTCCTCACGGCTTAATCCGAAAAGCTTAATTGTACGGTTCATTTTCTTTGCATATGCAAAATCTTCACCTGTAATCTTGCTTATTCCTTCGGTAGGAACATTCTCATACTTCATTGTCTTGCCGGCCATAAGTGAAGAAAGAATTGCTATCTTTCGACATGCATCATAACCTTCGATATCTGCTTCGGGATTTCTTTCGGCATAACCAAGATCCTGAGCTTCCTTTAATACCGCATCAAAATCGGAACCTTCTCTTTCCATCTTGGTTAAGATGTAGTTGGTTGTTCCGTTTAAGATACCCATGATAGAGTCTATCTTTTCGGCTGTAAGAGAATAGTTAAGGGGACGAATAATAGGAATCCCGCCGCCAACAGATGCCTCAAACAGATAGTTACATGTATTTTCCTTAGCTATCTTAATAAGTTCGGGACCGTAGGACGCAACAAGTTCCTTATTTGATGTACATACACTTATACCCTTTGAAAGTGCAGCCTTTGTAAACTCGTATGCAGGGTTAACACCGCCCATTGTCTCACAGATAATGTTAATTTCCGGATCGTTAATAATAATATTGAAATCGTGAACCACTTTATTTTCATAAGGGTCGCCGGGGAAATCTCTTAAGTCAAGAATGTACTTAACATTAATTTCCACGTCTGCAGATCTGTTAACCTGCGCCTTGTTCTTTTCGATTACTTCTACAACACCGCTTCCCACAGTGCCATATCCTAATACTGCTACTTGAATCATATATTCCTCCTTAAAACGCTTAAAAGCGTATATGTACTTAATTTGTTGCTATTGTTATGTAAACCGCTTGTTGCCGGTCCGTGTTATGTAAACCATTTACTCCTGCGCCAGCAATTTTACATGCTTGACGCCCTTATGGTTTTCCATTTGTGTTACCATTTCCGAAACATCCCCGGTAGTCTGCAATACCTGAATACTGATGCTCAAAGATGCCACTCCGTTAATGGGAACCGACTGGTGTATTGTAAGGATGTTCGCCTTAGTCTCTGCTATAATTCTAAGAACATCCGACAAAATTCCGGGTTCGTCTTCCATCTGGAAGCTTAAATTAATAGTTCGTCCGTTGGCATTGTCATGAAATTCAAAAATATCTTCTTTATATTTATAAAAAGAACTTCTCGAAATTCCCACAAGTTCAGTTGCTTCATTAATTGAAGAAGTCTTGCCCGAATCAAGCAGTTTCTTGGCTTCAACAACTTTAAGCAATACCTCCGGAACAGCCTGTTCTTTAATAACGTAATACTTGCTACCCATGTAAGCCCCTCTTAATGAACAAAGATATACGTTGTTACATTCATGCCGTAGCAGATATGTTCAGGTCTTTGTCCTACGTACACATGTACATTCGTGTGTCTGCTTGGGTCTTCGTCCTGCGTACACATGTGTATTTGTGTGTCTGCTTAGGTCTTCGTCCTGCGTACACATGTGTATTTGTGTCCGTGCGTCGCGCACATCTGTCTGCCAGCATGAGATATATTATCATATATCAGCAACCCCATGCAAGTATAAAAGTAACAAAAAAGAGTGACTTTTTAGGCCACTCTTTGACATATCTGTGCAATAGTTCTCTAAATGCAAATGTTTTTACGCACATTATATATTTATATCTACATACATCATATATTTATATGCATCCTAGCAGGTTACTATTACGCCACCATCATTGGCATACATTGTACTTATTCCTTTGGTATCCATAATGATAACCCGTTTAACTTTAAATGTATCTTCAATAAGCTTCTTGATCTCTATTGCCCGCTCATAGGCATTACATTGTGAAATTATTACTGTTCTTGTGTCGGAATGCTTAATAAGTTCATTTAATTCTTCCACCATTTTTTCATAGGCTTTGTGAGTCCCCAGTCCTGTACCTGACTGACGTATTTCTCCATCGAGAACAGTCATTATAGGCTTTATATTAAGTGCTGTTGTTGCAAGTGCCTTAACACCTGTAAGTCTCCCGTTCTTTTTAAGTGTTTCCAAGTTATCAAGCACAAAGAAGGTCTTCATCTGATTTCTCATAAACATAAGTTTTAAACAAATATCACCAAAGTCACGACCTTCATCAAGAAGTTGCTTGCATCTGATAACAAGCTGTGTTTCTCCGCCCGAGGCTGATTTTGAATCGCATACGAAAATCTTACGTCTTCCCTTTCCTTCTTCTCTTGCCTTGGCAATTGCCATGCTTCGACCTACAGCAGCGGAATTAAAACTTCCCGACACCTTACTTGACAATGTAAATACAAAAATCATGTCGGCATCATTATCCATTGCTTCAAAATATTGTTCCGGAGACGGGCAAAATGATTTGGGACAGTTCTTAGCTGATGCCACTTCCTTAAGGAAGTCTTCCTGTTTAAAACTATCATCATCCATAATTATTTTGCCATCAAGTTCAAGTCCAAGGGGTATTCTTTGAAACCTGTCATCATTTTCCCATTCTGGAAGAAATTCACAACAACTGTCAGCAATAATCTTATATTTCAAAATATCATCTCCTTTTTACAAATCTCATTTGTGGAATCCAAGTTGCGGGGTACGGATTTACTTATATATCGCAGATATAAGTTGTACGTTGCGAATTTGCGTATACAACGCGGATATAAGTTGTACATCATGAATTTGCGTATACAACGCGGATATAAGTTGTACGTCATGAATTTGCGTATATCGCGAATCTACGTTGCGCGTCGCAAGTGTAAATTCTGTCCGTGCCACATATAAAAGTATCTTTAACTTTTATATGTAGTATTCTTTACTACATATACTAGCATCTTAAATCTACTTTGTAAAGAGATAATAATTTTCACTATTAATATTCGTAATTCTTCAATAGTTAAATGCTGATAAACTCAAATATTCTAAAAGTTACAGAAATCAGCATTCCCCTATGAATTCTGTAGTCTTTTCACGCCTATTACTTCCATAGGATTACAGAAATCGACTATTTTCCATCATTTACGTACCCTTTTCGCTACCATTGTTCCAATATGATTACGTAAATCGACTATTTTTCATCATTTACGTACCCTTTTCGCTACCATCGCTCCAATATGATTACGTAAATCGACTATTTCCCATCATTTACGTACTCTTTTCGCTACCATCGCTCCAATATGATTACGTAAATCGACTATTTCCCATCATTTACGTACTCTTTTTGCTACCATCGCTCCGATGGGGCTACATGTAGAAGTCACTTCCCACAATCTATCTTTAGAAATAATCAAAATTCTCTCAAATTATTACTTGACATATATGTATATATAATTGTATATTATTAGGGCGGCTTGCGAATGCAAGAACGACCCATGGGATCTTAGCTCAGCTGGGAGAGCATCTGCCTTACAAGCAGAGGGTCACAGGTTCGAGCCCTGTAGGTCCCACTTTTTAATTTAATATGGCGAGATCGCTCAACTGGCTAGAGCATTCGGTCCATACCCGGAGGGTTGAGGGTTCGAGTCCCCCTCTCGCTACTAAAATAAAGGAGTAGGTTTTACCTACTCTTTTGTTTTACATATGAAATATGGACTCGAACATACGAAACCCTCCGTGGAGGGGTGAGGGCGCTAGACGTCCGGGGGACGTCTGTTCAGCGCGGACCGGAGCGAAGCGGAGACCGAGTCCCCCTCTCGCTACTAAAAAAGAGTAGGCTTCATGCCTGCTCTTTTTTTGTTTCCAACTATTTATGCTAAAATAATTAAAAAAAGTGTATTGACTCTTCCCTTAGGGCATCCTTTACGTTATGTATATGGACGTCCAAGAGATATACAAGGAGGATTTACAAATGAATAATAAAATGACATCAGGCGAGATTGCCAAGAAAGCCGGTGTTTCACAAAAAGCAGTAAGATTATACGACGAGAAGGGTCTGCTTAAGCCTACAGATTATTCAGAAGGAAATTACAGATTGTATGATCAGGCAGCACTGGAAATTTTAGAGAAGATTGTTGCTCTTAAGCAAATCGGATTTTCACTGGAAGAAATCAGAGACAGTCTTGTGAAAGGCGTAGCTTCGGATATAGAAACAGCACTTAAGATGCAGCTTAAACGGATGGAAGAAAAACGATATCAGATAGATAAAGTTATTTCTGCCATTAATAGAACACTGGATAGAAAATCAGAGAGACTTGACTGGGATGATGTTGCTTCAATAGTTCAAAATGTCGGACTGGACCAGGGCGCTGATGAACGTCATTGGGATGCTCTTAAGCATACCGGGAATGAGATGGACTGGTATGTTCGCATATTTAATTCTCTGAACATTAAAGATAATGAAAAAGTGTTAGATCTGGGATGTGGTTATGCTAAGCTTTGGCGAAACAATTGGGACCGAATTCCCTCCGGAACAAAAGTGTATGCTTATGACATTCACGGAAGCTGGGCAGATGATTTCGAGCAGTTTGTCTGTGATAATAAGAATAGTTTACCAAATGATGCAGAAATATTTTTGGAATTCAGTGACCTTGAGCAGGAAGATGCATGGAAAATTATTGACAAAGATAAGAATTATACCTTGATTGTGGCGCATTATCTTCAATATCAGCTCAAAAATCCTGAAAATATGATTAAAAATGCAAGTATGGTGTTAGCAAAAAACGGCATGTTCTCTATTACCGGAAATGCAGTAAGTACATGGAACTATTTCTTCAAGGATGCATTTGACGAAATGGGATTAAATGCTGCATTTATAGAAGAAAAAATTAATAAACAGGCAAAAGAGCAGAATGCCTTCAAAAACATGCTTGAAAAATATTTTACCACTATAAAACAAGTATTTTTACCAAACTTTTGGCATTATAGCGATGCGCAGGAAGTAATTCAGAAATTAAGGGATATATTCCCGGAACAGGAAAAATTCATTGATAGCAATAAAGAAACAATGACGAACTATTTTACCGGAAAGATTGAATCCGAAGGAGAAATAGTAATTCAAATCAAAACGTTGTTCTGGCATTGTTGTTTGTAAATTAAGTGGTTTTTATGAAGTTTGATTTATTAGATTACAAAAACTGTATAGCGAACTTACCGAATTCAATATTAAAGAAATTTGAAGTAGAAACACTCGGGGATACTCTTCCTATTGCAGACAAATATCTTGATAAAGAATATAAGAATATAGTAGTATTGCTTCTCGACGGAATGGGTACCCATATACTTGAAAAGAATCTGGACCAAGACGGATTTCTAAGATTGCATTTAGCGGACGCATATAAGACTGTGTATCCGCCAACTACGGTGGCTGCTACAACATCTATAGATTGCGGACTTATGCCAATGGAGCATGCCTGGTTTGGCTGGGACTGTTATTATCCACAAATTAATAAGAATGTAACAGTATTTTTGAATACGGAGCAAGGAACCCACAATCCTGTCGCAGCAAGTTCTGTAGCAAGGAAATATTGTGGTTATGAATCAATATATAATAAGTTGGTTAACTCGGGACATAAAGCATACTATGCAACACCTTTTGTGGAACCGTTTCCCAATAATTTTGATGATATCTGCCACCGTATAGTCGACCTATGTTCAAAAGAAGGCAACAAATATATTTATGCATACTGGAATGAACCCGATACTACAATGCATAAATACGGATGTTACTGCACGGAAACCAAAGATATGCTTACTGCACTTGAAAAATGCGTACAGAAAATGAGTGAACAGTTAGAAGATACATTACTTATAGTGACAGCTGATCATGGTCACGTGGACGGAAGAAATGTGTGTATCAAAGATTATCCGGAAATTCTGGACTATCTGATAAGATTACCCTCAATAGAACCGCGAACACTTAATCTGTTTGTGAAGCCGAATATGGATAAGCAATTTGAAGAAGCTTTTGCCAAAGCATTTGGCAAAGATTTCCTGCTTCTTACTAAAGCCGAAGTCTATAAAAGCGGTTTGTTCGGAAAATCAAACAGACATCCGAATGCAGACGGTATGCTTGGAGATTATGTAGCAATCGCTACGACAGATTTAACGGTATTTAATACTTACGAAGAGGCAAAAGAGTTTAAGGGTGTGCATGCCGGATACACCATAGAAGAAATGGATATACCCTTTATTGTCGTTGAGCTATAGGTAAAAGTTGACGGACAAAATAATGGCGGAACGGTTTTTGACATTGATGACTTTATCCGGGTTCCGCATTTTTCCTAGTTTGTTGCTCTTTTTATGATTTGAAGTTTATTTCCGCATTTTCCGCAGAATTTTGCAGTAACAGGATACTTTGCGCCGCATTTTGTGCAATATATAAATTCCTGTGCCGGAACAGACTGCGTTCCATCAGTATCAGTTGAAGCAACGTTTGTCAAAAACGTCTGCGCACTCTTGTAGTCAAAGGTTGTTTTAGATAGTCCGGTACTATCCCAAAAACCATATTTTTTATACTGACAAACAAAACAGAACACAATGCAGATAATAGTAACAACGCATTCAAATCCATCAGAAGAAGAATCCAAGGCAAACATAATGGCATTATTGGCCAGCATACCGAAGGCCAATGATGTGTAAACCATTAATACCGGCTTAGTAAATTTCACTACCAAAAATGCACTAATCAGACTCACTATCACATCAATAATTATCAACGCCGCTTCCGACATTTCCGAAGAAAGGAATACCCCACAAAGCAATATAAAGAAGCCTACGGATAAAAATGTCATAATTCCCAGCAGTTTATCGAAATATGTATACACTATCATCATTACAATTATTCCTACAATAGCGCAAAAAAATTTCGGCCAATCCGCAAACCCAAGCAAAACGAATACAACCAAGCCCATCTCAAAAGAAGCAACACCTTTATAGACTTTGAAGCCATGTACCCCCAAAAGAAGCCATAGTACAAAAACAAAGAACGCAATTACTCTGGCCGTTCCATCCCCTACTTCAAATGATAGAAATATCCAAAAATATTCCATAATGTCAAGAAATTCCATATTCCTAACCTCTTTGGACTGCTCTGTTAATCAGACTCACACGACAGGTTTCGCAACTGTCAATGTCAATTGATTTTCTCTATACTTCCCCTACTATCGGCTTAAATCTTAATCTGATTTTAGGCAATGACTTCAATGTAAAATAATAATTCACATCCCAATCATCCTGTCCCATTGCATTTTCAGCCACTGAACATGAATCCTGTGCTGAACAACATTCCGGAGTTTTATCCTTTAAGCCATTTAGAATTGAACACCTTCCGTGTTCCTTATCATTAACACCGTCCTGTGGCGGTGCAAATATATTAAGGTTCATCTTACAGCCTGATGACAATCTCTTATTATAGAAAGCCGGCATAAAATCGATGCACTTAACTCCTTTGGCCTTGTAGAACCATCTTCCGTTAAGTTCCATCATCAATACTGTATCAATAAGTTCATCTTCGAAATAGGCTTCTGCAAATACCGGATCCGATTCAAAATCAAGTTCCATGGCAATACCTTCGGCATCTTCCGCACCGCCCCAGCGGAGACAAACAGGTAACATTGAAGAACTTTCCGTACCGGAAGTTGTACTGTTTCCCTGTAGTGAAGCAGTCATGGCAGCCGAATCGTCCAAAGTATCCGAAACTTCAACAATTCCCGGTTTAAAGAAATCATCATTAATTATCTCTTTATAGGTATAGAATAAAGGCTGCTTAATTCCGACCTCCGAATTATTGGGGTCTGTAATTTCCAGTCCGAGGCGTCCGTCATCTCTGAACTGATACATGGTAAATGCGCTAAACCATCGTTCCGGATCATTCTTAATCATATCGCAGAATTCCCGTACCATAGCTGCCTGGTCATATGCACCTGTTACATCCCCGTCGGCGTTAAGTTCCGACATAACCATGGGCTTACGCTCACCGTTACAGATTTCAACCAGACGATTAAAGGTATTGCGGGTATTCTCATACACTTTGGAAACCTTACTTCTCTGATGCTGATTGTTGTCTTCTTCAGCCACCTCATAAGGCCAGCCCCAGTTAAGGGCCATATACTGATCCATAGAAAAAATATCGGTAGCACGTACCGCTTCAACGAACTCGTCTTCCTTCTCAATCTTAGGCGCCGTAGCATCACTGACGGCACCTGCGCACAGAATCATTTTAACGTTAGGCGCATATTCTTTGATAATTCGGGTAAATCTCACGAAGAAATCAGCAATCTGCTGATAGGTTGCACGCTTGGTAAAAGAAAACCAATCGCCGGTGCACTCGTGATTCATTCGAAGAAGAACTCTTCCGTAAGGACGCAAATCCTTCGCAATCGCAATAATGTGATCATCGGAAATATTAGGGTCTACAGTAAGGGTAAGCACAACATCCTGCCCATGCATACGAATATCCTGCATACGTTTGAACACTTCCGAATCAGTGTCGCCGTTAAGACCGCCTGTATAAGGAAAATAATTATCATAAGGATAATCCCAGGCAAATGATACGTCCTGATCCTTAAAAGCATCCTGAGCTCTTAAGGGCCATTCCTTATCAAGGGGATAATAACAATACATAAGTGAAATTCCCCTGTGGGGGCGTCCCAGTTCATTCAATATATAATCTTGGTTTACATAAAATCCTCTCTCAGATCCGTCGCCAAGATCAACGGCACACTTTGCCGGTGTCAACTTAATTCTTTTAATTTCACACATCCCAATCAGCTCCTGCTATAACACAATAATTAAGCGTAAAGATATACTTCTATATCTCAATCATATTAAGTCCAAAGATATACCTCTACATCTCAACCATATTAATATCCAAAGATATACCTCTACTTCAAATAAGAAATATTACCCTGCAAACGGTCTCTCATCCAAAGTCCCGTAGTCGTTAAATCCGCATCTTCCCATGCTGAAGTTTTTCTGCAATCAGCCTTTATCATAGCCGAGGACTCATCTCTGTAGGATAAATTCCACTGGGCATAACTAAGCATATTCTCATCAACCATCTTCGCCCATGCGTGTGCTTCTTCATCATCGATAATTCCGTTTCCGGAAGCATCACAGTTACTGTATTCGTCAACGAAAATTGCAATTCCCTTATTAAGGGCATATGCCATCTTATCCCTAAGCTCCTGCTTATGGGTAGAAGCATAATAATGAAGGGAATACATAATATTCTTTCCCTCCAGGGGATTGTCGGCAGCATCGTCAACAAGCTGGGACCACTTGGGCGTTCCCACAAGAATAACACTGTCGGGGCAGTTCTTACGAATAACCGGAATTACTTCCTCTGCATAAGACTTAACAAGTGCCCAATCAACCTCATCGCCGTTGGGTTCATTACAGATTTCATAAAGCACATTATCGTATGAAGCATATTTAGCCGACATCTCCTTAAAAAACTCAATAGCTTCCTTCTTATGAGTCATAGGATTTCCGTCACTTAAAATATGCCAGTCAATAATAACGTACATTCCAAGTTCGGTAGCATATTTGACACCCTTATCAATCAGGTCTTTGGTAAATTCCTGATTACCGCCCGAAAGATATCCGTCCTCTTCCATTGTGTACATGGCAAGACGAATTAAATTCGCACCCCAGCCATGAACTGTTTCAAATGCTTCTTTATTGATAATCTCCGGATACCATACCAGTCCCAATGTACTTGGTCCCTTTAGCTGAACAGGATTTCCGCAAGAATCACAAAGCTTGGTTCCTCTAACGCAAAGCTTGCCATATTCTTTAAAAGCATTCATCAATACATCCTCCAATATAGTTATATAAAGCAAAAGACGCTGATGTGTCACACACCAACGCCTTAATTATACCACAATAACTATTTAACTTTGTTTCAAAAATCTATCACTTTCTTATCAAATAATATATTTTTCCAAGAAAAGACAACTTACCCCTTATTCTAAGCACTTATTCTTAGTTATTATTCTTAGCTATTATCCTTAGTGCCTATTCTTATCCCCTGTTCTTAGCCTGGTAATATGCTCTCTTACGAAGAAGCGGGTCAAGAATCTTCTTACGAATTCTTAATGTGGTAGGTGTTACCTCAAGAAGTTCATCGGAATCGATGAAATCAAGAGCCTGTTCAAGGGACATAACCTTAGGAGGCGTAAGTCGAAGGGCTTCATCAGCACTTGATGAACGTGTATTGGTAAGCTGCTTTTTCTTACATACATTAACTTCGATATCCTCTCCCTTGGGATTCTGGCCTACTACCATTCCCGAGTATACCTTTTCACCGGGTCCGATGAAGAGAATTCCTCTTTCCTGGGCATTAAACAAGCCGTATGTTATAGACTCTCCTGCTTCAAAAGCAATCAATGAGCCCTGCTTACGATACTGAATTTCACCCTTAAATGGGCCGTATTCTTCAAATGATGTATTCATAATTCCGTTACCCTTGGTATCGGTCATGAACTCACCTCTGTATCCGATAAGTCCGCGGGAAGGAATACTAAACTCAAGACGTACGTAATTTCCTGCCGAAGGATTCATACTCTTAAGCTCGCCCTTACGCTGCGACAGTTTTTCGATTACCGCACCGGAGAATTCCTCCGGAACATCTATATAACATGTTTCCATCGGCTCTAATTTGTGGCCTTTTTCATCTTCCTTGTAAATAACCTCTGCCTTACTTACGGCAAATTCAAAGCCTTCACGACGCATGTTCTCAATAAGAACCGAAAGGTGAAGTTCTCCTCGTCCGGATACCTTGAAGGATTCTGTTGTATCTGTTTCTTCAACGCGAAGGGATACATCCGTATTAAGTTCCCTGAAGAGACGATCTCTTATATGACGGGATGTTACATATTTTCCTTCAAGACCTGCAAGAGGCGAATCATTAACTATGAAATTCATCGCAATTGTAGGCTCCGAAATCTTCTGGAAGGGAATAGGTTCAACACGATCAGGTGCACAAAGTGTATCACCTATATGAATATCCGAAATGCCCGAAATAGCAACAATTGAACCGATAGTTGCTTCCTTAACCTCTACCTTGTTAAGACCGTCAAATTCATATAATTTGCTAACCTTAACCTTACGCTGTTTATCAGGTTCATGATGGTTAACAATTACAACATCCTGATTTACTTTAATGACACCATTGTCAACTTTGCCGACACCGATTCTTCCCACATACTCGTTATAGTCAATAGTACTTATAAGCATCTGTGTGCCTGCATCCGGGTCACCTTCAGGTGCCGGAATATAATCTATAATCGTATCAAACAAAGGCTCCATATTAACACCGGGAGTCTCCATATCAAGAGATGCGGTTCCTGCCTTGGCTGAAGCAAATACGAATGGGCAGTCAAGCTGGCTGTCATCTGCGTCAAGATCAAGGAATAACTCAAGAACTTCATCAATTACTTCCTTGGGTCTTGCTTCGGGTCTGTCAATTTTATTAACACAGACTATAACGGGAAGCTTAAGTTCAAGGGCTTTACGAAGCACGAATTTAGTCTGAGGCATGGCACCTTCAAAGGCATCAACCACCAAAATTACGCCGTTAACCATCTTAAGAACACGCTCAACCTCACCGCCGAAATCAGCATGGCCGGGAGTATCGATAATGTTTATCTTTGTACCCTTATACATTACGGCCGTATTCTTCGAAAGAATTGTAATTCCTCTTTCACGCTCTATATCATTTGAATCCATTACACGCTCGGCAACTTCCTGGTTTTCTCTAAAAACACCGCTTTGCTTAAGCAACTCATCAACGAGTGTAGTCTTACCATGGTCTACGTGAGCGATAATTGCAACATTTCTTACATCTTCTCTTTTAGTAATCATAAGATCCTCTCTTTAACAGTCTGATTATCTCAAACAACATCCAAATTCACATACATTATTAAACCGCATGATAGTATAACACTCTCCATATAAGGGAGTAAATGTACAAAGTTGCTTATTTTATCGGCATTTTGGCCGATTATTTTGTGAAAAACGAAAATAAAGTGATTTATAAATTCTTTAGAAATAGTTTACAATTTATCAATTGTGCTACCCCCATACTTTTATGTAGAATTAAAAGGGTAATGATTGTAATACGATTGGGGGTAAACATGGATTTAAAACGACTGAATGAATATGCAGCCAAAATTGAAACTACCTGTTACGGGAATGACAAGATTGACAATAATCTGTATACGGAATACGGAGTCTACAGAGGCCTTAGAGACCAGAACGGTCGAGGCGTTCTTACGGGTCTTACCAATATTTCCGAGGTAATTTCGTCAAAAGAAATAAACGGTGAACGTGTCCAATGCGACGGCGAACTTTGGTATCGAGGTTACCGCGTCGAAAAGCTTATCAATGATTTGGGACCCACAGGCCTCGGTTTTGAAAAGATAGCATATCTTTTGCTTATCGGCTCTTTACCCGATGATAATGAACTCAATGAATTTAAGGATTTACTTGGACATTGCCGTTCTCTTCCCCGCAACTTCACAAGAGACGTTATTATGAAGGCGCCTTCGGAAGACATTATGAATTCAATGACCAGAAGTATTCTGACACTGGCTTCTTACGACAAGACTGCCAACGATATATCGGTTACCAATTCTCTTCGTCAGTGCATTCAGTTAATCAGTGAATTCCCCATGCTGGCAATTTACGGTTACAATGCATACAACCATTTTGAGAAGAACGAAAGTATGTATATTCACAGGCCGGATCCTAAACTTTCCACTGCCGAAAATATACTTAAATTACTTCGTCCCGACCAAAAATATACACCTGTGGAAGCCAAGGTTCTTGATACTGCTCTTATTCTCCATATGGAGCACGGCGGCGGTAACAATTCCACCTTCACCACAAGAGTGGTAACCTCTTCGGGATCGGATACTTATTCAACAATAGCTGCTGCCATGTCATCCCTTAAAGGACCCCGTCACGGCGGTGCCAATATAAAAGTTAAGCGTATGATTGACGACATTCACAAGAATGTCAAAGACTATACGGATAAGGACGAACTCAAAGCCTATTTATCAAAGATTCTCGATAAGGAAGCCTTTGATAAGCAGGGTCTCATTTATGGTATGGGCCATGCAATATACTCTTTGTCCGACCCGAGAGAAAGAGTATTCAGAAGCTATGTGGAAGAGCTGGCTGCCGAAAAACATATGACAAAAGAATTATCTCTTTATGAAAATATAGAGGAACTGGCTCCCATTCTTATTGCCGAAAAAAGAAAAATCTACAAAGGGGTCAGCCCCAATGTAGATTTCTATTCAGGTTTTGTGTATGAGATGCTGGGCATTCCCGTTGAACTGTATACGGCAATGTTCGCAGTAGCACGAATTGTAGGCTGGAGCGCCCACAGAGTCGAAGAGCTCATCAATATGGACAAGATTATTCGTCCCGCATACATGTCGGTTATGACCGAAAAAATGTAAAAGCATATATCCTTATGTATTTTGCCAGCCCTTGAGTGATGCCTTAATCTTAAGTTCTTTAAGTTTAATGCCGCCAAGGGCTGATTTTATGTGCATCACATTGGAAATATTATAGAATCCCACACCCTCAGTAGAACTGTGTTCAACACCGTCCCCTCTTAAACTAAGGGCACATATAGGTGCGGTATTCATATAAACAGTTGCTCCAAGCTGGGCAAGCTCATTACCCGGCAAGCCTGTTCCCGTCAATGTCACATCATAAATTCCCAAATCTTCAAAGGTGATTCCGAAATCATATTGGAAATCTCTTGTTATCTCCATATTGCTAAGGTCAATAACAACTTCATCCCCGACAGTTATAAACTCAACATCATCAATTGATTCATCATAACCTTCTTCGGCATTAACCACGTTAACTTCGGATTCTTTGCCTATAGTTCTTCCGAATACTTCTTTATCAAGGAAAAATCCGCATATATTCCCGGCAGTCCTTTGAAGTTCGCCAATAGTAAGATTTCCGGCAGCCACTTCTTCCCGTGCATTGTCTCCCACATCGGCGGTAGCTCCGGGAACGCACATATACATATCGTTCTGAGCTCTTACCATACCGGCAAAATTCGTTTTATTATAGGGCACATCCTCTTCGGAAATTCTGGCCCACCAGTCGGTCATTACTATTCCCTTAAATCCCCACTGATTTCTTAAAACAGTTGTAACAAGGTCATAGTTACCCGATGTAAATACTCCGTTTATCTGACAATAGGTAGTCATTACGGAATCCGCATGACCTTCTTTGACTGCAATTTCAAATCCCTTAAGATATATTTCACGAAGTGCTCTTTCCGAAACCACTGGGTTAACTATCATACGGCCCGTTTCCTGATTGTTGCAGGCAAAATGCTTAATTGTTCCAGTTACACCGCGGGATTTTAATCCCCTAATCTGGGCGCTTCCCATGACACCCGTAAGGAAGGGATCTTCACTAAAATACTCAAAATTACGACCGTTTAAGGGATGACGATGAATATTCATTCCCGGTCCCAGTAATACATCGACTTTGTTCTTAAGCATTTCAATGCCCAGGAATCCGAATAATTCTTCATTAAGTTCCGTATTAAAGGTACATGCAAGCAGTGTTCCGCAGGGAAGTGCAACAGCCTTAAGACCACTGTCAAGTCGCATACCCGAAGGGCCGTCGTCCATGCATCCCGTAGGAATACCTTTGTCCTTAAGTGAAGGAATAATTCCTCCGAAGGCTGAGGCTGTACCGGGAGTAACCTGACCTGAACTCATACCCTCACCGCGAATGATGGTACACAATTCCTCAACCGATAACTGGGCTATAAACTCATCCATTGTAACCCTGCCCTCGGCAACATCACTTAATTTATACCCTTTATCCCCAGTAAGAGGAATCTGTGCAGGCAGATTGGCGCATCTTCGCTCCTTCATTGTATCCTTACGAAGGGGCGCATCTTCGTATCCGATTCCGACACTGCCGTCAGAATCCGTCATAACAGTCATTCTCTTAAAGGCCTTAACAGGTCCTATTGCATTTATCAAAGATTCAATAAGTATATCTTTGTCCATGGACAAAGCGTATACCTCCCCGGCCCGGGCAACATCATTACCCACATATATTCTGTATGTACCTTTTTCAAGTACAAAGCCGGTACCGAGCCCTACTCTGTTATCATCATCAAATGATGCGAAACGGCTATAGGGAATATCCATGGTGATACTCTGACTTTCACCTGCTTTAAGTTCCTTGGTTTTGGCAAAGCCCACGAGGACTTTACTTGGCTTACTTAATTTGCCTAAAGGCGCACCCACGTAAATCTGAACTACTTCTTTACCCGATACATTTCCCGTATTGGTAACCGAAATGTCAAGCTTCAGGAAATCATCCGATTCCGTCACTTCCTTTACGGAAATTTCAAAAGTCGTATAGGAAAGTCCGTATCCGAAAGGATATATAACCTTGTCTTTGGCAAAGGTTTCAAAATATCTGTAGCCCACAAAGATATCTTCTTCATAAACAGCTTCATACTCATCACCGAAATTGTTATATGAAGGATAATCCTCAGGTGCAGCTATGGTGTCCGCAAGTTTGCCCGAAGGATTCACAGCGCCGGTAAGTACATCAACCGTACCAAGTCCTCCAAGCATACCTCCCTGCCATGCCATAAGCACAGCGGAAATTCTGTAATCCTTAAGGAAGGTCATGTCCATGGTATATCCTGTGTTAAATATCAGGATAACTTTGTCAAAGGCCTTCGTCACCTTATTAAGCATATCTTTTTCGCCGTCGGAAATCTTAAGGGAACCCGGAATATTCTTATTATCCTTATCTTCACCTGCCAGACGGGCTATTATTACAATCGCATAATCGCAGGCATTTCCCGCTTCCTTTACAGTTTCATCCTCTAAAGGCATTTCAAGTTGCGAATCCGGTTCACCGGCCCATCCTATACCCGCATCGTAAGGATGTTCCTTTTCCCACTCAAGGTATGCATGCTCCAGAGGTTCGTATATCTTTATTCTTCCCTCATCGGATGCTTCCTTAAGGGCATCCATAATTCCGATTACGCGGTTAACGTTAACCATTCCTCCGGAACCTGTTCCCGACTTAAAATAATGATGCTGCATTCTTCCGAACACAGCAACATCAGAACCCTTCGGTAAGGGCAATACATTATTTTCGTTCTTAAGAAGTACCTGACCTTCCGCAATTGCAGTTTCGGCAGTCTTCATGTACATATCGTAATCAAGGGTGTACTTCATATTTTTATCCTCTTTAAATTATAGTTTTAATATCCTCTTGTTCCGTTCAGGGAATCATCATTATCAATCCAATCCTGAACTTCAATCATTCTGTATTCATCATGATTATCACGAACAAATACTCTTGCTATACCGGCATTAATAATCTGTCGTTTGCACATTGAGCAGCTGTTTGAATTGGGAATATAATCACCGGTTACCGCATCAACACCTGCAAGATACATATCTGCGCCAAGCATCTGGGCACGGGATGCCGAAATAATCGCATTGGCCTCAGCATGTACGGAACGGCAAAGCTCATATCTTTCGCCACGGGGAATATTAAGTTCGTTACGGATACATGTTCCTATATCCGAGCAGTTCTTACGTCCTCTCGGAGCACCTACATATCCCGTTGAAACCACTTCGTCATTTTTGACTATAACAGCACCGTACTTACGTCTTAAGCAGGTACCTCTTTGTGCAACAGTCTGTGCCAGATCAAGATAATAATTGATTTTGTCTCTTCGTTTTTCCATATCTTCCCCCATTTAATAATTAATTATCGTAAAAACAAATAAATAAAACACACATTAATAAGTATCTGAATAATAGTAAATCGCATAACACACTGATTATTTGACCAGTTAACCTCAAGATTCTTACGAACATGATCATGCAGCGGCGTTCTTAATTTCTTGAAAGGATTCTTCTTAAGGATTTTGATACATGTAATCTTGAATAATCCAAGTCCTCCGTCCAGGAACAAAACAATTGCAAATACCAGATAAAGGAAGGGGCTTTGACTCTTTAGTGCAACTATTGCAATAAAAAGACCCATGGCTCTTGAACCTGCATCTCCCATCATAAGAATACTCGGTCCTGCGTTAAACAAAAGATATGCCAGAATTGCCATTACGAAGTACATAATAATATATGTGAATCTGTAATAATGCTCATAAGGAATATCCGCTATATAGAATGATGCCAGTGTAATGAGAGCCAGTGAACCGGATAATCCGTCAACGCCGTCGGCACAGTTGGTAACGTTAATTGAGGCCCATACAATTGCAACGCAAATAATATAAAAAGCCCACCAGGGAAGATTCCATGTGATTCCCAAAGAAGCTATCTTAATGGAACTTCCGTTATAATGCACGTATGTGAAGGCTATCATTGATGCCACCATAAAGTCCATAAGGCCTTTCTTTAAGCGGCCCCAGGGCTTTTCCGACCTATCGTCAAGATATCCCGTAAGCATTTCGATTCCCACAAGAACTATATAGATTAAATACTCCGTTCTGATAGGTGAAAATAATATAACTCCCAGAATAAACGTTGCTATAAAAATAATTCCGGCTCCTCTGGGTTTACCTTTGCTTAATTTGCCGTCAACCGCGAAATCTCTTCCCTCATCTGCAGGAAGCTTACCCTTTAATTTATGTGTAAAGAATGCTGTAATTACAAAGGTAAAGAACATTCCTATTCCCATCATCACATTGGGATACTGCTTAAATAAAGAAAATATCACGTTAAATTCCTCGATTCAAAATTATTATCTTATAGACCAAGTGCCGCTCTTGCCAGTTTATCAGCCATATTGTTATATTTATCACCACTGTGGCCTTTAACCTTAACGAACTTAATCTTAACTGTTTTTGCTACTTCATTATAGAAATTAACATAGGCCTTTGTGCCTTCTTTATTGGCTTTCCATAAGCCCAGGGGCCACTTGGAAATTCCCTCGTAATCATGATATATGGTGATGGCGGGAAGTTCATAATCAAGGGCATACTGCATTGCGGCACATGAACCCATTATTTCACCTGCCACATTCCACATTGACTTAAGCTCCGGATCACAGAACTTATCCGAATACTCTTCCGTAGTGCCGTCTTCTTTAACAACAACCATGCCGTAGGCATATTCCTCGGTTTCCTGATTATAGCTGCCGTCCACGTATATAGGCACTGAATTATCCGGTTCTTCTGTTGTCTTAAATGACTTAATCTTAATTTCCATAGCCCTTTTATTTTATCATTTCAATAGGTATTAAACAATAAAACTTGTAGAAAAAGGAATCGGTTAGTGATATTATTTATCACGGTTTGTTTTTAGTCTGATTTAATAATGCAGAGGTTAAAATATGAAAGCACTTACGGCATCGATACTTAAGTTCATAAAAAAAGAAACGGTTTTTACAATTGCAATCCTGATGGCAATTGTTTCATCCTTTATTATTCCGCCTTCGGCAAAATATATCGGATACATAGATTTTAGAGTTCTGGCGCTTCTGTTTTGCCTGATGTTTATAGTTGCAGGTGTAAAAGAGCAATGGGTTTTCCGTCGTCTTGCGGAAAAGCTTACCATTAATGCATCTTCTTCAAAGCCACTTGAACTTATACTTGTACTGCTGCCCTTTTTTAGCAGCATGCTTATAACAAACGACGTTGCTCTTATTACCTTCGTTCCCTTTGCCCTTGCTCTTCTTAAGGGTGCAGGCCTGGAACACAGAATCATAAGAACCATCGTTCTTCAGACAATTGCCGCCAACCTCGGAAGTATGCTGACTCCAATAGGCAATCCCCAGAATCTTTACTTATACACTTTGTCCGGAATGGGCATGGGTGAATTCGTTCTTACCATGCTGCCGCTTACAGTTGCAGCGCTTATAGGCCTTATTGTAATCGTTCTCATTGACAAAAAGCAGCCTATAACATTGTCCTTCGAAAAGCCGACCTATGCCATTAACAAAGTTAAACTATCAATCCTCGGCGTCATGTTTATCATATGCCTGGGTACCGTAATAAGACTTGTTCCATGGCAGATTTCCCTTATTGTCGTTATAATCGTCGGACTTATTTATTACCGTAACCTTTTTAAGGATGTTGACTATTATCTTCTGGGAACATTTATCGGATTTTTCGTATTTATCGGTAATATGCAACAAATCCCGACCGTAAGCAATCTTATCGACAAGATGCTCCTTGGCCGGGAAATGTTTATATCTTTGGGTCTTAGTCAGGTTATTTCAAATGTGCCCTGCGCTATGCTGCTTTCGGGCTTTACCGACAATTACAAAGATATACTTTATGGAGTTAATATAGGTGGTCTGGGAACTCTTATTGCATCCCTGGCCAGCCTTATTTCATATAAGTTCTATGCAGTAACCAAAGATTCAAAGAAAGGTAAATACATGTTGGTGTTTACTTTCTATAATCTTATTTTCATAGCTCTTATGCTTCTTGTAATGGCATTTATTTAACCAAGAGCCGTAAGGTCAACAATCCATTGAGGTACCGGACCTGTAAAACTGAAGCCAATGTAATCATAATAGGAATCCGTCAGATAATCACCGTCAAAGAAAACCTCTACCGTATAGTTGCTATATGTGTCATCATAAACACCCCATATTTTGGGAAGTTCGTTTGATGTTACATATTCAAGAAGTTCGTCCATTTTTTCCGGGTCTGTGACATCTACGGTTACTGTGGGGTCTTTACCTTCATAGCTGTTACCGTTTGCTTCCCACACTTCATTATGATAATTGATTACTCGTATATTCGTAACATCTTCGGAAGTAAACTCATTACTCAGCAGGCTTCCGTCCTCCTCAAATAATGAAAGTGTATTCTCATAATCTTCATAAACCGGAAGCATATACATCCAGTACTGGGAAGGATATATCACAATTT
The DNA here is from genome assembly GCA_045642345.1 of Lachnospiraceae bacterium. Classification (GTDB taxonomy): domain Bacteria; phylum Bacillota; class Clostridia; order Lachnospirales; family Lachnospiraceae; genus JAILLW01. Next base: position 13,240 of record JAZUIS010000019.1, on the reverse strand, counting down.
TTCCTACGGGAGTTTCATTAAAGCCCTTGCTAAATGTGAATTTTTCTTCATCTTTGACATAGGCATCAAGCAATTTCTCCATATCAACACCGGACACTTCGGAATTAACACCGTTTGAATAGCATATCGTCATATCCTTTTCAAGGAACATATCCCTGTCTGAAATAATCTGATAAACACCCTTAGCCCATTCTTCGGAGCCTATAATCTTATCAAGTAACTCGGCAGACTCTTTATCAGTAGGATCAACCTTGATTTTTCTGTTAACATCCCACAATCCTTTTCTTCTGTAATGAACATTGAATTCAAGGAATTCGGCGGTGCCATCGTCATAATATCCCTTCTCAATGGCAATCTCGGCAAGACGTCTTATTGAATCTATATCCGTCAAATACATGTTATCAAGATAATACTGAGCTTCGTCTATCCATGTACAGTTCTCTTCCAGTGAATAATCATCCGTTACATATTCGAAATTCTCGGCATATCCGTTAAGATAAACGTTCATTGCATAAGATTCCACATTTTTGTCAGAAGGAAGATATTCATCATATCCTATAAAGTCCGTAATAAACGCAAACAGAATTAATAATGTAACTGCAATTCCCACAAGTGTCGACCACCATGACTTAAGAAATGCCTTAATGTCAAAAGCATATAATACGTCAAAAGCCATGCCGATAATTATTGCCCATACGACTGCTGCCAGAATCATAAGAGAAGTACTCTCGGAAGAACTGTTATATATTATTTCTCCCACACCGATTGACGTATATACCGCAACCGCTATTTTAATAATAATGGCTGCCGGTTTTAGGTACATAGCCTTGGTCATAGCCTCTGCAGGACGTTTCTTAAAGCTAAAATATGACAACGGAATAAGAACAATACATCCGATTACAAGATGAATCAGCGAAGGTGCCGTGGCGCTTAACAATTCCGACATATCACTTTTCCGGGTTACTTCCCATAAGGATTCATTATAGGAAATTACAGGTGCAAACTTAAAGCTGTCATAACCAAATAAGCTGTCGGCCGTCTTAAAGAAGGTATATTTAAACGTATCAAGTTCTCCTGCATACAAATCAACTATAAAGCAGATAACCGCCCCTGTTCCCAATGCCACGAACATATTACCCGTAATCATAATTGCGATTATTGCTATTGAATAATAGAACAGGAACATAAGAAGGTTAACTGCCGAAGTAAACAAACACTGTTTAACTGCAATAATCGGAAGATAACCCCAGCCCGCTGCCAATATCAGGGTACAAATAATTGCAAAGATATAATTAGCAAATACAATTACCACTCCGGATATATAATCTCCGAAAAAGGAGGTTTTGGAACTTACGGGAACCGATTTATATACATCGACCTTGCTTCTGTTGTTAACATATCCGAAAATACCCAGGGCAATTACGAACGCAAAAACCACAAAAGCTGCATTATCACGAATTCCTATAGCCTCGCTTACCGCAAGATTCATATTGTAATCAAGGATTCTCTTGGCAAAGGGAGTATCATCAAGATACAATCCTGATATCCTGTTAAAATACACAAGCATTACACCGGGATACAGAACCAGCATGGATATGAAGCAAATAATCCACATCCATACCTTTTGCCCATTGTTTCCAATGAATTTAGCCCAAAATGATTTTTTTGATGTCATATCCGGCCACCTCCGTTTCACTAATAAATATCTCTTCCAAAGAAAGAGGTAATACTTCATAAAATACCGTATCTATTGCGGCAAATCTGTTTATTGCATCTTCTCTCGTCGTCCTAACGGTCAAAGTGTATAATGAGCCTCGCTTTTCCTCTCCTATTAGTTCAATTCCTTCAAGAACTCTGTCTTTATCAAGAATATCCTTAAATACACACTGAACCTTCTGAACATTACACTTCATATCCTCCAGTTCCTTCGAAAGAAGCACTCCGCCTCGATGAAGAAGTCCTATATGATCGCATATGTCCTCCAGTTCTCTTAAATTATGGGATGCAATTATAGGAGTCAGTCCACGTTCGTCCATCTCGCGGGCAAGTATACTTTTGACAGCCTGGCGCATAACAGGGTCAAGTCCGTCAAAGGTTTCATCACATAATAAGTATTTTGTTCCGGCACATACTCCCAGTATTATGGCAAGCTGTTTCTTCATTCCCTTGGAATAAGTGTTTATCTTACGGTTTTTCTCAAGTTTAAAAGTCTCAAGATATTTAAGATAGCCTTCCGTATCAAAATTCTCATACATATCGCTATAGAATCTTCCCATACTTTCCGCTGTGGAATTCATTGGAAAATACGGTTCATCCGCTATAAAGAAAAGATTCTTCTTAGCCTTAACATTATCGTATACGGGTATCTCATCAATTGTAATATCACCGCTGTCCGGTTTATACACACCGGCCATCATTCTTAATGTAGTGCTCTTACCTGCACCATTTGTTCCGATAAGTCCGAACACCGCGCCTTCCTTTATACTAAAAGAAACACTATCCACGGCTTTTATATCATCGAAACTCTTATTTACATTTCTAATTTCAATCATATTTCCTCTCCTTTGTGACAGTGGGGACGGTTCTTTTTGTCACATTTTATTAATCGCTTCCAAAATGTCCTCTTTGGTTACTCCGTACCCAATTGCTTTTTTTGATAACTCAATAATTTCATTAATCTGCTTCTGTTTACGCTCATCAAGAAGTTTTTCGGGATTACTTACGAAATTGCCCCTGCCCTTGACCGCATATATATAACCTTGGCGTTCCAGCTCCATATACGCTTTTTGAATAGTATTGGGATTTATCGAAATGTCCATTGCAAGATTTCTTACCGAAGGCATCTGCTCATCCGGCAAAAGAACTCCCTTAAGTATCAAATCAATAAATTTGTCTACTACCTGCTCGTATATGGGCCGCGTATCCTTATAATCAATAATGATCATTTTGGAAACATCTCCTTTCTGTTACAACTGTACTATGTATGTTAGTACAGTTAGAATATTTTGTCAACCCATAAATATTTTTCCTTACAATTACGGTTATCTTTCCGGATAAATGCAGTTATATCCTTGCTATAACCGATTATTATGTTGTTTAAATTGAGAATAATTTCTTGATATGCTTTAAGATTTTCTTTGAATACGAATATTCTTATAACTGTTTAATCTATCCATCAGATGCTCTTTGTCAATATCTTTACCGAAAAAGACAGACTGGGTTTTAGGTTTGGCAGACTGCTCGCCGACAATCGAATACATTTTGTCCGCAAGATCAAATCTAATCCATTCATTTCCCACCTTTATCACACCTTTGGCACGGGCAATAAAGCCAAAGGTACCTCTCAGAGCATCTTCCAAAAATATAACAAGTTCGGAAATTCCGTCAAATGAGGCAAGATTAATATCAACTGACATTAATTCGGATGCTTCTTCTGTCTTGGCAATATCCTCATCAAGAGAATCCTCGCAGCTAAGCAACGATTCCCACCAGGCATTATCCATCCGTGAATAATGCTCTGTAATAATGTCAGCGGAAGGATTAATTTCATGAATCTTATCTGCCACTTCATTAATTACATTTATATCTTCATTTTCAATCTTTGATAAAACAACCGTACCTGCGTAGCGAAGCTGGTCTGTGTATATTTCGGGGAATTCCGCCATATTGTCCTTAAATCCCCGAGGCGAAACAACCACAATCGGGTTTAAGAGTATGATTTTTTCATACATCACCTTCTTAATTGCAGCAATAATATTCGAAAGTTTGCCTACACCCGTAGGTTCAACAACCAGATATTCCGGATCAAGTCCTGCGGATATTGTTAATATAGTGTTTGAGAATTTATCTTTTTGGGTACAGCAAACACAGCCCTCCATAAACTCCAGCAATTTAAGATCTGATGGGCCGTTACCCGAAAGTTCTTTGCTGTCTATATTGTTCTGACCGTATTCATTTTCAAGAATTACAAGATTCTTCTTGGTTTTTTCAATCATTTCCTTGATAAAGGTTGTTTTGCCCGCACCAAGGAACCCCGATACTATCAAAATTTTCATATAACGATTATCCGTACTTCGTCTAATTTCTTCTTAAAAGAAATTCCGGTCTTAAAAGACCGGAATCCTAATATCTTTCATATCCGCATGCTTACTTATCTTCCAAAATAACAACCGGCTTAATCAAATCTGCAGGCTTATCCTTCATTAACTGAAGTGCCTCCGGAATATGCTCCCATCCGTTGAAAACATGTGTTGCCAAAGGATTAACATCAAGTCTTCCGGAAGTAATCAAAGCTCCGAGTTTTTCCATTCTAAGACGTCCGCCCGGCATCAAACCGCCTACAAGCTGCTTATGGCCCATACCAACGCCCCATTCAACACGGGGAATTGTAATATAGTCACCGCTGCCAAGATAATTGACATTACCGATCTTACCGCCTGCCTTAACCGACTTAACGGCCGATTCAAATGTCTCAACAGTACCGCCTGCAACAACAACACGGTCAACGCCCTGTCCGTTGGTCAATGCAAGTACCTGATCTTCGATTGTACCGTTCTTGTAACTTATGAAATCTGTCGCACCGTACTTCTTAGCTACTTCAACACATGTAGGACGTGTTCCTACCGCAATAATTCTTGATGCGCCACGAAGTGCAGCACCTGCAACGCTCATCAATCCTACCGGTCCGATACCGATAACCAAAACCGTATCACCAAACTGAACGTCAGCCAGCTCTACACCGTGGAATCCTGTAGGTACCATATCCGAAAGCATACAAGCTTCAACCAAATTCATTCCTTCGGGAATCAATGCAAGGTTTCCGTCTGCATCATTAACATGGAAATACTCTGCATCAAGACCGTCTTTAAAGTTAGAGAATTTCCATCCTGCAAGCATTCCGCCGGAATGCATTGAGTAACCTGCCTGAGCCTCCAATGAATTCCAATCGGGAGTAATTGCCGGAACAAGTACTCTGTCACCGGGTTTAAAGTCCTTAACCATTGAACCGACTTTAACAACTTCGGCACATCCTTCATGTCCCAAAATCATATTTTCACGAGGTCCTACAGCGCCTTCCCATACTGTATGTACGTCAGATGTACATATTGCGATTGCCAACGGTTTACAAATCGCATCCATGGGTCCGCATTCCGGAACCTCTTTTTCTATCCAGCCTACCTCGCCGATGCGAAGCATTGCAAAGCCCTTCATCATTGCCATTTTAAATTCCTCCTATACTCCACTTGGTTAAAAGTTTAACAACCCAATAAAAATGTACCACAAAACCGCCCAAAATTCAAGTTTCTTCGCCAATTGGCACCGATAACCGTGCTATTTTAAGGCAGTCGCACCAAACTGTAAATTCCCCTATATCTTCAGGTGAAAATATATAAGTTATTTGTTTCCTTTAAGTATTGGTGAAAGCGGCTTATATATAAGCATTGAAACACCTACACTTATTAAGCCTTTGATTACCGTAAAAGGTAAATTGAATACAAGCAGGCACTCCATAAGAGAATCAACAAAGGGTGCTATTGCCTGATACATTCCCACACAAATATTCTCATCGCCTCCGAAGAAAACAGTCACATAGATTGGATATACCAAATAATAATTTGATGCTATACTAACCAATCCCATAACCAGAGAGCCTGCAATACCGCCTATAAGCGCTCTTGTCTTGGTCTTCTTCTTTGAATAAATTAAACCTGCTGTAAATGTAAAGAATGCTCCCAAAATAAAGTTTGATAATTCTCCTATGAACAAACTCTGGGAAGCTACAAGGTGAAGAACATTTTTGATTAATTCAATAATTACGCCATACACAGGTCCCAATGCAAAGGCACCCAAAAGTGCAGGCAAATCCGAAAAATCAAATTTGATGAATGATGGCATAATGGGAATAGATATCTCAAGATACATAAGAACAAATGCCACCGCCGACAACATTGCCGTTACGGCGATCTGACGAACGCCGATTTTTTTAGTTTCGTTATTCATTTTACTATCTCCTTTCATCCGGACTATACCGTCGGTATCGGATTCACACCGATTCTGCATCTTAGCTCGCAGACTCATCTTGAAATCAAGCATCACTGCCGGTCAGGAATTACACCCTGCCCTGAAGATTATTATTTTTACCAAAAATTATTCTAGTTATATATTTTTATGATGTCAATCATCAAATTAAACTAAATACATATCCGACCTAGATTAATCTAAACACCTGCTCTGCACATTCACTCATATTCTTTGCGGCATTGGTAAGGTCAAGTGCTTCGTCCAGTGTGCACACATTCCTAAGGATTGGGAAAAATGCATCAATTCCGTGTTCATTAACAACAGCGGCATCCGATGAGGCACTGCCCGAAAATGCAATTACCTTCTTGCCGTAGCGTTTAGCGCATGCAGCTACTCCTATGGGAGCCTTTCCCATAATAGTCTGGGAATCGAGTCTTCCTTCGCCTGTAACAACTATATCCGCATCCTTGATATAATCTTCCATATGAATTTCATCAAGAATAATCTTAATTCCCGGTTCCAACTGCGCTCCCAGGAACGCAAGAAAAGCAAACCCAAGTCCTCCTGCCGCTCCTGCGCCGGGGTATGAAGCAAGTTCCTTCTTGCCCGAAATCTTTGCAAAGTTCTCCATATATGAATCCATATCTGCTATCATTTCGGGAGTTGCACCTTTTTGAGGACCGAAAACCGTCGAACAACCCATCGGTCCGCATAAGGAATTATCCACATCACATGCTACTCTGAATTCGCATTCGCTAAGCTCCGGAAGTACATTTTCGGCAGAAATCGTTGCCAAATCCTTAAGTCCTATGGCACCAAAGCCTATATCTTTTCCCGCAGAATCCTTAAATTCATATCCTAATGCCATAAGCATTCCCACGCCGCCGTCATTGGTGGCACTTCCGCCGATACCAACTATAAACTTACGGCATCCGTGTTTTATGGCATCCTTAATAATCTGGCCCACGCCATGGGTGGATGTATATAAGGGATTACGTGAAGATTCCGGAATCAGGGTCAGCCCTGCTGCCGAAGACATTTCAATAACTGCGGTATTATCCTTAACAACACCGTAAACGGCCGTGACGAAATCGCCTAAAGGTCCTCGAACCTTTGCCTTATAAAATTCGCCGCCCATACCGGAAGTCAATGCATCAACGGTGCCCTCTCCGCCGTCTGCCAGAGGCATCACATTAACGCTTGCTTCAGGATGTGCCTTCCTTATTCCGTGTGCGCAGGCTTCTCCTGCTTCCAAAGAAGTAAGACTTCCCTTAAAAGAATCAATAGCAACAAGTACTTTCATAGTAAATTCCCCACAAATTTCCAAACTAACCGCTAAAGCCCGGCTTGCCTAAAAGAATAAACTTCCCGCAATAAGAAGCTGTCCTATGTAATAGAGTGACAAATTGGTAATACGACGGGAGAACTTGCTTTCGCCGCCGAAAGTATTGAATATCAGAATAATATCCGAAGCTGTAAATAAAACAGCACCGATTGCATACATAAGGTTATGACAGTTCGGATTTACAATTGTCAGATCAATCGCAATAACAGTCATGACAATTACCGCTGTTAAATAAAAAATTCCGAATATCTTAAACGCAATCTTCACTTCCATTGTCGTAAAGATATAAGTAAGCAGACCGGCGGAAATTACGCAGCCGATAACTATGCACCATATAAGATGAGTTGTATATGGAATAAGGGCCAAAAGATATAAAATATGGCCGATTAAGAAAGCCAGAATTCCGCCTAAAAAAGCCTTCTGTCCCGCATCCCCTTTGAGTATGAATCTTAGATTCATAACCACATCGCCGATAAGGCCGAATACAAGTCCAAGCAGAATCTTTAACCCCAAAGAATAACTGCCTGCCTGCGGAAGATACGCCAAAAGACCTATCATAACAAAGCACAAAGACGCAAGTCCCTTAAATACATCGGCACTAATCTGTTTATCCTTGTACTCGCAATAAATAAACGTTCCCTGCAATGCCATTCCGACAACTGCAATAATCCCAATTATAGCTACCATAAGAATACCCCCTTCTTATACATGATGCCTTCTGCCGAAAACCGTCAGTTTTCAGGCACTTTGGTTTTGCTGGCAAAGAACGAAAACTCGCCACTGTCAAGCAAATTGCCTTTGGTATCGGTAATTCTGATATCGTAAACGAGAATATGCTTTCCCGTCTTTAGCTTCATGCATTCACAAAAAATACATTCATTATCCGCTGCCGGCAAAAGAAAATTCAAATTCGCCGAAACAGTCGTAACATAATATCCGCACATACTGGCCGTGGTTCCCGCAACTGCATCAACAAAAGCAAGCAATGCTCCCCCATGGAACGTACCGTATGAATTAAGCAGTGATGATTTAAACGTCATCTTGGCTTTAGAGTAATTTTCATTCAGTTCCAGATACTCAAACCCGAGAAACTTATTGAATTCATTACTGTAATATTCGTTAATCAGATAATCTCTTATCTTATTTTTGTGTTCATCATCAATTTTCCGCATCTACCAAACCAAGATTCGCAAGCTTTTCTTTTACCTGCTCACCTTTTTCCTCCATCTCTTTGGCCTTACGCTCGTCCTTTGTATTTTCAAGATATTCCTCATTAACCGAAGGGTCGTATTCAACGTCTATATCTTTGTCATTGATGGAATATGCGCTGGGCTTAACGAATCTGTTGTAATAATTCATAGCCTGCCGTACTCTCTCTCGCATGCCCTGATACTGTTCTTTATAGTACTCGGGATATATACTTCCCGTATAGGCAAGCTCATTATCCGAATAGGCGCCGACACATCTTTCAAAGCCCGCTGTAAATTCTTCCGCAGCCGTATATGTATCCTGTGTAGTCTTAAGAAAATCCTTAAGTCTGCATGCGATTGAATCACCGCCGTCAATCTCGTACAAAGCGTATGCTATCTGGCTCTCTATAGTGTCATAAGGAATATCCTGTTCCTCGCACCATATAACCAGATTGGCTCTTCGGTCACCCACGTCATTCCACTGGAATAATCCGTAGGTTGTATCGTTGTTTCCTATAAGTGTGGGATCATAGGACGGGCACTCTATTGCTATAGAGCCCATTATGCCACAGGCACCTTCCGGGGATATTCCTGCCTTCGTAAGCAATTCAAATACCAGTTCTTCCCTTTCTTCAAGGCTTAATTCCCTTTCGACTTCTGCCTCATCGGAAACTTTTTGATACTTTTCGGTTTTAACTTTTATCTTCTTGGGTTCGTCATCCTTTGCCACATGAACTATGAGAGGAATCGAGACAGCAAGCACAATAACCACCGCTACGGCAATTATTACCAATCTGCCAAGCGGTGTGAAATTAATAATTAACTTGCGTTTTTTGTGCTTAAAACTTGGAATAGGAATCTTCATTACATCTTTTCCGGAGCGCTAAAGCCTAAAACATCAATACATGTTTCAAGCATACTTACACAAAGTTTAAGAAGTGCAATGTAAGAAGACTTCTTATCAGCGTCCTCTTCCGATGCAATCTTAACTTCATGGTAGAACTTATTAAATAAATTTGATAAATCGTAAATATATCCGCAAATCTTGTGAGGTGCAACCTCATCGTATGCATTCTGCATCATTGCATTAAACTTCGCGATTTCAAGCATAAGTGCCTTTTGCGAGGGTTCATAACAACCCTTAAACTCAGCATTATCAACATCAAAGCCTTCGGCCTTAACCTTATTAAGAATTGATTTGATACGTACTATCGTATAAAGAATATACGGGCCCGTATCACCTTCGAAGGATGTAAACTTATCCATATCGAAGATATAATCCTTTGATGCCTGATTAGATAAATCGCCGTACTTAATAGCAGCCAGAGCTACAGTCTTGGCTATTTGTCTTGCCTCCTCTTCCGGAAGTTCTCTTGCGGAAGTAATACGTTCGTATGTTTTTTCGTTAATCTCGTTAATCAGCATTTCAAGACGCATAACTCCGCCTTCACGTGTCTTAAATGCATGTCCGTCTTTACCGTTTACGGTACCGAATCCGATGTGAATCATCTCAACATCATCAGCGATAAGTTTAGTCTTGCGGGCAGCACGGAAAACCTGCTCGAAATACAGGTCCTGACGCTTATCCGTAAGATATACCATTCTGGTCGGATTATATTTGGCAACTCGCTCTTTGATTGTTGCAAGGTCCGTTGTATTGTACAGTGAAGCTCCGTCGGACTTAATCAATATACAGGGAGGCATTTCCTTAGTATCAGAATCCTCCTTAACATCAATTACATAAGCGCCATCCGAAAGATATGCATAACCATCATCCTTCATGGACTGAACCATATCGGGAATCAGATACTGAACTGTAGATTCACCGTTCCAAAGTTCAAAGTTAACATTGAGCTTATCGTAGTTCTTCTTCATATCCGTAACGGAAACATCCATAATATGCTTCCACAATGCCATATAGCCCCTAAGACCGCTCTGGAGTTTTAATGTTGCTTCCATTGCTGCAGCCTTATATTCCGGATCTTCTTTTGACTTACCGGAAGCAAAAGGATAAATCTCTTCCAAATCAGTAACAGTAAAAGGAGCTTCCTTCGGATACTCTCCTTCAAAAGATTCATCAAAATAAGGTAAATCGGGCATTCTGTTCTTTACTTCGTTAATAACAAGACCCATCTGAAGGCCCCAGTCACCAAGATGAATATCACCGATTGTATTATGTCCTATATATTTACAGATTCTCTTAACGGCTTCACCGATAACCGCAGAACGAAGATGTCCTACATGCAATGGCTTTGCCACATTAGGTCCGCCGTAATCCACTACTATATTCTTAACTTCATCCGGAGCATCAAGTCCGAATTTGTTCTTGTCATTCATCTTAGAAACATACGATACCACAAAGGAATCACTTAACTTTAAGTTGAGAAATCCCGGCATAACAGCATCAACGTCGCTAAATACATTGCTGCCTTCCAAAGCTTCTTTTACTTTGTTTGCAATCTCTATAGGCGCAACTTTGTACATCTTGGCTCCCGCCATGGCACCGTTACACTGAAATTCGCATAAATCAGGTCTGTTGGATACCGTAACCCTGCCTAAATTCTCATCATATCCTGCCTTCTTAAAGGCACTTTTCATTTCTTCCGTAATAAGATCAATAAAATACTTCATTTCTTACCTCTGTCTAAAAACTTTTATACACTTCTATCTTAAGCAAAAATATCATAATTAACAAGTAAAATGATATCTTTGTACATTCTTAAATCTCTTCGTTGGGTTTTGAAAACTCACATCCGCAGTAGTTCTGCCTGTATAGTCCGTACTCCGCAGAAAGTTCTATGGAATGCTTATAACCTTCCCTTTTCTTAAAGTCCGACGGCATCCACATCAGTGCATAGTCACCGTTTTTGGACGCTATCTCATATCCGATACCATTTATTACCTTTGCGTTCTTTAGGGGACTTATTGTAAGGGTTGTTCCGAAAAAATCGGCACCTTCCATAAGAGCAGTCTCGTATGTTTTAAGAAGTCTTACCCTAAAACATACCGCACATCTTCCGCCACCTTCAGGTTCCTTCTCCAGGCCTTTGATGTTCTCATAGAATTCATTCGTATTATAATCTTCATCAATTACTTCAATTGGGAAATGACCGCAGGTATATGACCATGGGTACAAATAGCTGTCCTTATCCTGCAATAATGCCTTTTTATTAAGTTCTTCAATAAGGCGCTTTTGTTCCTCCACCCTGTGGCGATATTCCGGTTCTGCCGTAATATTGGGATTATAATAATAAACCGTAATCCTAAAAAAGCTGCTTAAATATGTAAGCGCATAAGAACTGCAGGGAGCACAACAGCTGTGCAAAAGGAGCTTTTTACCATAGTTTTCCTTATTTGCAAGTAACTTATCAAGTTCTTTTTGATAATTAATCTCATTCGCCATATCGGTTTTCCATAAGTCATGAACTTAATCTATCTTAAGTATTTTACCTACTATCTTTGATACATATTCAATAATCGGTCCTAATGTAAGCATCATAAGGATCGTAATAATTCCCGCCTCTCCATTAAGGGCAAAACCGATAATCGTAAAGAAAAGGTCAAATCCCATTCTTATAACTTTGTAGGGAATTTTCTTATTTGTTCCGTCCTTTGACACTTTATCGTAAATAATATTGGGAATTACATCATATGCAGCCGCACCGAGGCCTGCATTAATATATAACGCAACGGCAATAACGAAAACAAGTACCGTAACTATCATTACCACAAATCTTACAAAGAAACTGTCTATATCGGTAATTCCCAGCACATCATTTGTAAAATATGTAGTAAAATCCGCAACGTATCCTACAACAAACATATTGCCCAGGGTACCCAGACCAAGTTTTGAGTAGTCAAAGCATATAACTATCAAAAAATATAATGTTGCCGTTATAACCTGAATCGTGCCGAAGCTAAGTCCGGTTAGTTTACATAACCCATAATTAGTCGCAGAACAGGGGTCCGTACCAAAATGTGTAAGTTTTAGTACAGAAACACAAATGCCCATGACAATTACGCCAATGAGCATCAGTAATAACCTTTTTATAAAAGGCGGCTTAATGAGAAAACCCTTTAAGCCACCCTGCATTTTAGTTTTTGTCATCAAAATAAATCTCCGTCCGTAAATAACGAATATCCTGCAGCTGTCAGTACTTCTACTGCCTTTGCAATATCATTGGGCTTAATAACAATGGCCGCCTCATCGGTTTTGGTACATAAAGCGTACATATACTCAATGTTAATTCCTGCACCCGAAACTGTATGAAGTGCCTTGTTTAACGAACCTACCGTGTGAGGAAGCTTAATTCCCACAACATCTGATAAATGTGCTGAAAATCCTTCGTTTTTAAGCACATTCTTACCAAGTTCCGCATCGGAAACAATAAGTCTTAACATTCCGTAATCCGTTGTATCTGCCAATGACAAAGATATAATATTTATCCCTACTTCGCCAAGGAGAGTAAGAACCTCCTCAAGACGACCTTCTGTATTTTCAAGAAATACCGATAACTGTTTCATACATTACCTCAATATTATGTAAACCAATAACTAAACCAACACTCTCTTATCTATCACGTGCTTACTCTTGCCTTCACTACGTTCAAGGGTTCTTGGTTCTACAAGTTTTACCTTAACTGCAAGACCGATAGCCTGCTGAATCGTATGAGCAATCTTCTTT
>JAZUIS010000018.1:0-14985 GCA_045642345.1 Lachnospiraceae bacterium | reverse complement strand
TATTATAGTTCTCCTGACTCTTAGGACGTCTTGGCTTATATGATATTGATATTGGCTTTAGCAAACACTCTCCATCGTAATTAGGATCCTTATCATCCCCATAAATATATGCTCCCACAAGAGCGTTTAGTTTTTCAAGCTTTGGCATTCCAGGAGTCTGTAACTTTTTTAACAAATTCGTCGCTCTTTGTTATTTTCTTATAATTTTTCTCAATGCCGGTCCACAATACTCGTTTTGAATAACAAGGGTTCCAAGGCCTTTACCCTGAATTACTTAATGCTTTCTCGATTTGTTCTTTGCTAAAACTTTTCCAGCCAACTTCTGTTGACTGAGCTGCGCACGGTCTGTCTGTCGCCAAACCGTTTAGCACAGCCCACTCACTCCAGTGCCACGCCCTTCGGCCGTGCACGGTCTGTCTGGCGCCAGATAAAATATAGCACGAGCCTCTGTTCTTGTCCTACTTCGTAGTCCAAGAACCGTCGTGGGGCGTCGCCCCACAATAGAGCAATAAAAAACGCCTCTGTAAGCAAGCTTACTCGGCGTTTTATTATTACTCTATTATTCGGCTCGTGCTATTCCCACTCTATCGTAGCAACGGGTTTTTCGGAGATATCCCAGAGGACTCTGTTGATTCCGGGAATCTTAACGATTTCGTCTCTCATCTTGCACAAAACTTCGAAAGGAATCTCGGGTACTGTTACCTTAACGGCATCAGTTGTATTTACGGCACGGATTACGCATGCCCAACCCATGTAACGCTCGCCTTTTCCGTCAACATATTTGATACCTGTTGACTGCATATCGGGGATAGCACAGAAGTACTGCCATGGTGTCTCGGGAAGCTTACCGATTTCTTCACGAACGATTGCATCAGCCTCTCTAAGAGCTTCAAGACGGTCTCTTGTGATTGCGCCTACGCATCTGACACCAAGGCCGGGGCCGGGGAACGGCTGACGGTATACCATATTATCAGGAAGACCAAGTTCCTTACCTACTACACGAACCTCATCCTTATATAAGAACTTAACAGGCTCAACCAATTCAAACTGAAGATCTTCAGGAAGTCCGCCAACATTGTGATGTGCTTTAACACCATCAGACTCTAATATATCAGGGTAAATAGTTCCCTGTGCCAAGAAGCTGATTCCTTCAAGCTTAGAAGCTTCTTCAGCGAATACATCGATGAATTCGCCTCCGATTATTTTACGCTTTGTCTCAGGATCCGAAACTCCTGCAAGCTTATCCAAAAATCTATCTACAGCATCGACGTAGATTAAGTTAGCATCCATCTGGTTCTTGAAAACCTCGATAACCTGCTCGGGTTCACCCTTACGAAGTAATCCGTGATTTACATGTACACATACAAGCTGTTTACCGATTGCTTTGATTAATAATGCTGCAACTACCGATGAATCAACACCGCCGGATAACGCTAAAAGAACTTTCTTGTCGCCAACTTGCGCTTTGATTTCATTGATTTGCTCATCAATAAATGCTTTAGCAAGTGCGGGGGTGGTAATTCTTTCCATTGATTCGGGTCTTACGTCTGCCATAAGTTTTCTCCTTAAATACTCTGCAATATGCAGGTTAATGTTTATAAAAATAATACTTTTCTATATTATTACAATCTTTTTAATTTTGAAATAATAATTTTTACAAAATTGTATTATGCCATCATCCATAATTTAGCAAACTTGTACATTCTCTCAGTCTGAACCTCAAGTAAAGCCGTCATTAACTCCGGATGCTTCTCACATTCTTCTTCAAACTTATTTACATCTATACTAAGCATAACAGCCTCAGCCGAGTATACCTGATAAAGCAGCATAGACTTCTTATTCTTAAGAAGCGAGTCTATTCCTATTACATCACCGGGTTTAAGCATAAGTAACGGACGCAGGAAATGTTTGCTGTCTAAACCGTCCACTTCAACTCGTCCCGAAATAATAAACAGAAGTTTTTCGCATCGGTAATTCTGTGCCAGTGCTTCCTGTCGGCTGTCTTTATGTATTACCTCAAACTTATCCGCCAGGTCAGACAATTCCCGATCTTCATATCCACCGAAAACAGAAAGTGCTCTAAGCAGTTTTGTCTTAACTTCCCTGATTCGAATCTTGGCAGGCAGAGATTCCGAATTGGTTCTTATCAGTTTATTTGTATCAACTTCTTCATTAAGTATGCGTGCCTTTATAACTTTGCATAACACATTATGAAGATCTTCTATGGACAATTTTTCAAAGCAGGCATAATCAAAGTCATAGGTAAAGGATATTTCATTTTCTCCGGCATGACAGCAAACCGCCAACGGCGATGAAATAACCTCTTTTTTGCAAAAATGATAAAGCGTATAGTCTTTTGCTTTTTGCAAAAACATATCGTACTTCTTATCATCAATTAACTCAAAGCTTACAAATGTACAATCAGAAAGCTTTTTCTGTGCAAAGATATCAATCTTCTCATATGTACACATATCGTATTTTTCAGCATAAGACAGCTGATTACTCATCTTCTCGTTCTGAGAATCCACAGGTAGCGTATTGTCATACAGCAGAGGAATTCTGTCAAGCTGACCGCCCTCATGAATTTCTTCCATGACTATCTTATTCTGCTTAAGATTGTTAGCAACAATCCATCCCAGCGCATTTATAATAACCGCCTTGGTATTAATTGAATCGGATTCCGTAATTGTATTAAGAAGTCGTTTTAAATCATCATCAACGGTATATCTTTCAACCTGACGATAATTCTTGGAAGGTGCATGATATTCTTTAAGTTTTTCATCAAAGAATGCCGGAATTGTTTTCTGCCAGTAATTTACGCTGTCATAGGAACTGTCTTTAGTATATCCGTATACGGAAACAGGCTGCATTTGTGATATAGGAAGGTCAAATGCCTCCACAATTCGTTTAACGCAATGCGCCGACATTTCGCTCTCATATACAGACAGAACAAGGATATACCTGCCGAGCTTATCCACAAAAAGATGAACCATGGCAATATTATCTGACCCGTCATATTCTCTTACTTTCTCAGCCTTAATCACATCACCGATAATACATCTTGCTTCATCATCTTCCTTATCCGAAAGATCCATGATTGATATTCCGTCAATCAGCCCTGATTTAGCAATCATACTTTCAATCTGAGCATAGCTACGCTGTTCACTGTATCGATAATAATAAACATTGTAATATTCCTTTTGCATTCTTACTCCTCCCCTAAAAGAGTGAATCACTAATTACGTTTGTTGATTTTAAGCTGAGCAATCAGTATAGCTGCAATCATAAGCCCGCATCCCAGCAGTGTCTTAGTCTGCATCACCTCGTGCAAAAATATAACCGATCCAAGGGCCCCGAAGAGTGCCTCACAGGACATTATAAGGGCCGCATTTCCCGGATTCGTATATTTTTGGCACAAAGTCTGTAAAAAATTGCACAGCAGTGAACTTATAAATCCAAGATAAAGCAGACTTCCCCATGCATCCGGTGTGATAATTGAAAAGGAAAACACTCCGTCCATAAAGGGCGCACATATCCATCCAAGCACGCCCGTCACCAGCAGTTCCATGGTGGTCATAAGCGCAACATCATCTTTTTCAAGATAATAATCCAGGAACGCTATCTGCAGTGCAAACAATATACCGCATGCAATCGTAAGTAAATCACCGATATTAATGCTTAAATCCGCATCCAAAGATATAAATCCTATCCCCGCAAGAGCAACTGCAACAGCTACGAATAGCCTTAAGGCCGGACGTTTTTTGGTAAGTCCCCAGTTAACGAAGGGAACAATCATAATATAAAGTGCCGTCAAAAAAGCATTCTTTCCGGCTGTAGTATATTGGCATCCCACCGTCTGGGTAAGATATGCCAGGAACAAAAATATACCTACTATGGTGCCGTGAAGAATATTGTTCCGATTCATTTTCTTAAACTGTTTCGGAAAAAGAATCATCATTGCCAATGCCGCAATACTGAATCTGATGGCAATCAGATATACGGGAGGCACAATATCAAGTGCCGACTTAACGGCAACAAAGGCCATTCCCCACATAATGGCAACAACAAACAAACCGCAATATGCCAACGTGCTCTTTTTTGAATTCGTCAATTTCATAGGTTCATTCATCTTATCGTCTATTTGAAGAAAGTACCGACTATTCCTCTAAAGAGTGAAGCACCGACATTTCCGCCAAGAGTCTTTCCGAAAGAACCGCCTGCTGATTTACCAAGGGATTTGCCGACTTCTCTTCCGATAGTTCCGGCTGTTGTACTTGCAACAGATTTAGCTGCCTTCTTAACAGCCTTACTTGTTGCGGTCTTTTCTTTTTCTTTAGCCTTAAGTGCTGCTGCATTTGCCTTGGCAGCTTCCTTATCAGCCTGGTATTTCGCTCTTAAATCTTCTTTTTCTTTAGCTTCGGCTTCTTCTTCGGCCTTACGGATTTCTTCATTTTCAGAATAAAGCTTCGTAAGTCTTTCATAAGCCGATTCATTATCTACATATGTAGAATATTTATCATTAAGAGAGGCATTGTTTATCTTTTCACTTAATGTACTCTCATCAATGGTTCCCATTTTAGACTGAGGGGGCAGAATCTTTGCTCTCTTAACAATTGTAGGGGCACCGTCTTCTCCAAGTACCGATACAAGAGCTTCACCTGTTCCCAGTTCTCCGAGAACAGTGTATGTATCAAATTCGGGATTTGGTCTGAATCCGTCTGCTGCTGCCTTCATACCCTTTTGCTCGCTTGGGGTATAAGCATGAAGTGCATGCTGAATCTTATTTCCAAGCTGGCTTAATACTCCATCCGGAATGTCCTTGGGATTCTGAGTTACAAAGTATATACCCACTCCCTTTGAACGGATAAGTTTAACTACCTGCTCTATCTTTTCAAGCAACACCTTCGGTGCAGAGTCAAAAAGCATATGGGCTTCGTCAAAAAAGAATACCATCTTAGGCTTATCAAGGTCACCTGCTTCAGGTAATGTTTCATACAGTTCCGAAATCATCCAAAGAAGGAACATTGAATACATCTTAGGATTAAGCATAAGTTTTTGACATTCAAGAATCTGAATGTATCCGCGTCCGTTATCTTCGTTGAATCTAATCCAGTCCTTAATATTAAGAGCCGGTTCTGCGAAGAACTGTTCTCCTCCTTCTGCTTCCAAAGCTACAACCGCTCTTATAATTACATTAATTGAGGCTGTCGGAAGAGCTCCGTATTGAGCCGATAACTCTTTTGAATTATCTGCAACATACTGAAGCATGCTCTTTAAATCCTTCGTATCTATAAGAAGTAAATTATTTTCATCGGCGATTCTGAATATAATAGTCAGAATATCTGTCTGGTTTTCATTAAGTCCCATTATTCTTGATAAAAGTAAAGGACCCATTTCCGAAATGGTTGTTCTTAACGGAATACCTCTTTCACCGTATACGTCCCAAAAATTTACCGGATATTTCATGTAATCAAATCCTTTGGCACCAAGTCCGAAGTATTCGATTCTCTTATTCATATCATCATTTCCGGCGCCCTCAACACACATTCCCGCCAAATCACCTTTGGCATCTGCCAAAAATACAGGCACTCCGGCATCCGAAAAGGACTCAGCCATAACCTTTAACGTAACCGTTTTACCGGTTCCGGTAGCTCCGGCTATAAGGCCGTGTCTATTGGCCATTTTAGGATAAATATAAATATCCTCGTCATTATCGGTCATTCCCATCAGAATCTTTGAATCATAATACATTGTTTCCCCTCCTTTATTACTCATCCATAGGCATATAAGTAATGAAGCAATTTCCGCCTTGCTTAATAAGCTCCACTCCTTCTTCCGTCGGAATCTTGTACAACTCTTCCGCATTAGGATCCATAAATACCAAATTCGTCTCATTGAATCCCACAATCAATACCGATTCATCATTTTCAAGCATAACAAGAACCGGAATATCCTGATTTACATAGTAAAGCACCATATCTATGGTACATCCCGTAAGATCAAGAATCTCATAGTCCGGAAGCGCATTCTTTAATATCTCAAGTACCGATTGCCCCTGAGAAAGCATATACTGCGAATTTCGAATGATTCCTTCATACTCAAGCATTGTATCAAGACATACCGCAAGTGAACTTCGACTTTCGGATGCATTGCTTTGTGTTATAGCCATAATCTGATTCTTGGTACTGCGTGATGTCTTTTTCCACAAATACCTTCCGTGCTCGTCCATAACAATTCCCGAAATATCATAAGCTCTTGTCAGTGCTGCATTCGCCTCGGCATAGAAACTGTCAGCTCCGTACTTACCGTAAACTATGTATTGGTCAGTATCTTCATCCTGTTTTAGCTTAATTTCTCTTGTACCTTCGTATAATACCGTCTTAGGTCTTAGATGCTTCATCGATTGAGCATCAATATTTTTGTCCATCTTAATTACACTAAGTTTCTCATATCGTTCGGAATTGATACTACTTAATATATTCTTTGTGGCGTTGACATCCTCTGCACTCATTATCTGATCATTGGTTGTCTCTTCGAAATTGCCGTCCTCATCACGTATCATTCGATGTAGTGTAATAAGGTTTCCGTTCACTTCGCCTTCATATATATAAATATCAGGTTGCTGATAAGTCATCAGTTTTCCTTCGGTCTCATTAAAGATGTTAACCTGATACATTGGCAGTATTGGATTCCCCATTCTGTCTTTAGCCATATATGATTTACGTGCGACACCGTAAATCAGGTCTTCACCCATAAATCCTATGGGCGTGATTGTCTCACTGCTCAACACCTTAATAGGGGTCTTACGGGCTGTGTCCAGATTCATAAGAATAAGTTCGTCCGCATCTTTAGTGCTCTTGCCTACCTGCCATGCAACCATTCTGTTATTATCCGAAATAAGATAAGAACCTTCCGTAAGATTATCGGCTATTATTTCATAATTACGGCTTTCGGCACGTATACCGTATAACTTTTTACCAATTAACTCATAAAGTACACCGTCATTACTCATATATGACAGTTTCTCTACTTCTTTGATAAGAAGATCCGGTGCATGAGAGCTTCCGATATATGCCAGTTCTTCTATTGTGTTAACAGCTGCATCGTAATAATACGCAGATACCCCGGACTCGCCTTCATGAATGCCTCTGTTAACATATCCGTATACCAGGAATAGAATATTGCCCGCTTCATCAACATTCATAATCTTTATCTTATGATTGTCATTCATCATACGCATATCTTCCGTAAATGTATCAAAGAAACCAAAAAGATATGCTATTGAGTTATTTGCGGTATCATATTTGTATAAACGGCCCTGTTGAACGAATGCTATATTCTTACCGTCATCGCTTTCCTTAAAAGCCACATCCTCCGAACTTATTCCCAGCATGATGTTATTATCGGTATAAGAAGTCTTCTCATCCACATAAATCTGGTCCATTGTTCTTTCGTAATCCAAAAGATACATTCTTTCTTTTGAATATCTGACTCTGTAGAACTCTTTGACTTTATAATATTTGATATCTTCTTCATCCGTAGTGGATACATAGTAATCTACTATGAAGCTTCCCGTCATGGATGAAAGTTCTTTAACTGTAATAATCGGGTCAGTTACCTTAAGGGGTCTTAGGTCACCCCAGGTTACCTGATTAAAATTGCTATGAATGTCAACTTTTCCAAAAGTTGTATTATCGCCTTGGGAACTCGGTTCAAGATACATAGTAAGTTCCTCAGCAGCAGCTTTATTAAATGTTCTGTTTGAAAAATCCGAAACATATTCCAATTTATCGGAAATATGATATTCTTCCGGCGAAATAATTCTTGTGTAATATTTGATAAGAGCACCGTTTGCGAGTTCAAGCTTTAGAATGAACTCATACTCTTTATTATTCTCAATTAAGTCTTTAATAACTATATCCGATTCTATGTGACGGGCATCAACAAAGAATTTTTCGATAGTGGTATCTTCAATAAGTCGTCCGCTGTCAACGGCTCTTACCTCATATGCGATTCCAAGAACTGTAGCCCCATATGTATCAATATCGAGTTTCATTCTTCTTCCGGACATAAGAGGTGTAATGCTGTCACGCATACAACTTAAATCCATATCTTTTACGTAACCGTACATTCTGTTAATGTCGATTCCGTTATATTGGGTTGTAACAACGGGTAATGTTGCCTGGGCCATGTCGGAAGTCATATCAACAGAGTCTAAGTTAACAAGACTACTGGTAATAAGTACTGCCGCTATAAATGTCGCCAAAACAACAGTTATCTTAATAAGTGCTTTTCTCATTGCTTATAATACAAAATATTCCAGCTCGCCAAATATATGGCGAGCCGGACATATTAATAGTTAATATAATAATTACTTATCCAGTACATTAATTCTGGCAAGAGCTCTTCTTAGTGCAGTCTGTGCACGAGCAATATCTGTTTCGGGAGAACGGCTGCGAAGTCTTTCTTCCGCTCTGTCTCTGGCACCTTCTGCTCTTTCCAAATCAATTTCCGTAGGCCACTCTATAATTTCAGCCATAATAACCACGCCATCCTGCAAAACCTCGGCAAATCCTGAATGCAATGCAGCCTCTTTGGTTCCTTCAGCTTCGGTAATTGTAAGAATGCCCGGTGCAATAACTACCGTAAGGGGAATATGTCCCTTAAGAACACCGATTTCTCCCTCAGTAGTATTGAACTCAACCATTGATACCTCTCCCTCATAGAAGGTACGGTCAGGAGTAATTATCTTTAATTTGAATAAATCTGCCATTTATGTGCCTGCCTTTCTGCTGTAAATACTGTTCGTATTTATTTAACCTTAGCAAGTACATCATCAATGCTTCCTGCATTAAGGAAGTAACTTTCGGGAATGTCATCATGCTTTCCTTCAAGAATCTCCTTAAATCCACGGATAGTTTCAGAAATAGGTACATACTTTCCTTCAAGACCTGTGAACTGTCCTGCTACAAAGAAAGGCTGTGATAAGAATCTTTGAATCTTACGGGCTCTGTTTACAACTACCTTATCCGATTCTGACAATTCATCCATACCAAGAATTGCGATAATATCCTGTAATTCCTTATATTTCTGAAGAATTTCCTGAACTCCGCGGGCAACATTGAAATGCTCTTCTCCTACAATTCTCGGATCCAGAATTCTTGATGTAGATTCCAAAGGATCAACTGCAGGATAGATACCCAATTCAACGATAGATCTACTAAGTACCGTTGTAGCATCCAAGTGAGCAAATGTTGTAGCAGGTGCAGGGTCTGTTAAGTCATCGGCAGGAACGTATACAGCCTGTACGGATGTAATAGAACCGTTCTTGGTAGATGTAATTCGCTCCTGAAGAGCACCCATTTCTGTCTGCAATGTAGGCTGGTAACCAACGGCTGAAGGCATACGACCAAGTAATGCCGAAACCTCTGAACCTGCCTGTGTAAATCTGAAAATATTATCGATGAACAAAAGAACGTCCTTACCGCCCTTATCACGGAAGTACTCAGCCATTGTAACACGCGCAAGTCCGACTCTCATTCTTGCTCCGGGGGGCTCATTCATCTGACCGAATACCATGGTAGTCTTATCAATAACGCCTGACTCCTTCATTTCATAGTAAAGGTCATTACCCTCTCTGGTACGCTCACCAACACCTGTGAATACGGAATATCCACCATGCTCGGTTGCAATATTATGAATTAATTCCTGAATTAATACGGTTTTACCAACACCGGCACCACCGAACAATCCGATTTTACCACCCTTCTGATAAGGGCAAAGAAGGTCAACGACCTTGATACCTGTTTCAAGCAATTCCTGCTTAGTAGACTGCTCAACGAATTCCGGAGCCGGTCTGTGAATAGGCTCATAAGCCACAGCTTCTGGAGCAGGCTGGTTATCAATGGGTTCACCTAAAACGTTGAAGATACGGCCAAGAGTGCTCTCACCAACGGGAACTGTAATAGGTGCTCCGGTAGCAACCGCATCCATTCCTCTAACAAGTCCGTCTGTAGGACCCATGGCGATACATCTTACGGTATCATCACCAAGGTGCTGCGCAACCTCAAGAGTTAATGATTTATTGTCCTTAAGAGGAACTTTAATAGCTTCATTAATCTCAGGCAGCGTACCATCGGTAAATTTAATATCTAGTACAGCGCCGATAATCTGTGTGATTTTTCCGGCACCGCGCTTTGTGCTATCTGCCATTTTTTATTCCTTTCCTGCTGTACAAAGATATACAGCTACTTCGTCTTAATTAGCTAATTGCATTTGCACCAGCTATAATTTCTGTTAATTCCTGTGTAATAGAACCCTGACGAGCTCTGTTATACATTAATGTTAAATTTTCGATCATTTCTTCTGCGTTGCTGGTAGCAGAATCCATTGCCTGCATACGGGCTCCGTTTTCTGATGCTACAGCTTCGATCATACCGCCGTAAATCAAACTCGTAACGTACTTCGGTATCAGCAGATCCAATGCCTCTTCTTCAGCAGGTTCGAAATTCATAAGAACGTTATCCGAAACATTCTCATCACCACCGGCACTTTCGGTTTCAATTTCATCTTCTACAGCTGACATTGATACAGGTAATAATTTAAGCAAGGTGGGTATATGCGATACCGTATTCTTAAATCCTGTGTATGCCAGATAAATCTCTGAAATCTTACCTTCTTCAAAATCGTTTAATACTCTTTCGGATATTTTCATAGCCTCGGCATATACCGGTTCTTCGATAGCATCCGAATAATCTGCAACGATTTCATATTTTTTAGCCAGGGCTTCTCGACCCTTCTTTCCGATAGCGTATATAGCCAAATCCTCGTTCGCAAGTTCGCCCTGAGTAATGAGCTTAACTACATTCGAGTTATATCCGCCTGCAAGACCTCTGTTTGAGGTAATAACGATAATAGCTTTCTTTCCTGTTTCACCGGACTTAAGGTATCTGTGTTCCAGATTCTGAGTCTTCTTCAGGATAGAATGAACCGTTTCGTACATTGCATGGAAATATGTTTTTGACTTTTCCGCATTTGATTTAGCTCTTTGTAACTTAACTGTTGAAACGAGCTTCATGGCTTTAGTAATCTGCTGGGTACTTTGAATACTGCCTTTACGACGTTTTATGTCTCTCATTGAGGCCATAATCAAATTCCTTTCTACTATCCTTAAGATAGCTTAGATTACTATTTACTTAAAGGAAGCTACGAATTCGTCAAGAGCCTTCTTGAGGCTAGCTTCTGTATCATCGGAAATAACCTTTTCCTGTGCAATGGCATTAGGTACCTGAGGATACTTTGTATCAAGGAAATCAAAGAACTCTTCTTCGAATCTTGTAATGTCCTCAGTAGGAATACCAAGAAGATACTTATTTGTAACAGCATAAATAATGATTACCTGATATTGTACAGGCATAGGCTTATACTGAGGCTGTTTAAGAACTTCTTTAATTCTTTCACCCTGAGCCAGCTTTTCTTTGGTATCAGCATCGAGTTCTGAACCAAACTGTGCAAATGCAGCCAATTCTCTATACTGAGCAAGTTCTACTCTGATAGGAGCTGCAATTTTTTTCATAGCCTTAATCTGAGCCGCACCACCAACTCGTGATACTGACAAACCTGCATTTACAGCAGGACGGAATCCTGAATTGAACATTTCTGTTTCAAGATAAATCTGTCCGTCAGTAATTGAAATTACGTTGGTAGGAATATAAGCTGAAACGTCACCGGCCTGTGTCTCGATGATTGGAAGAGCTGTTAATGAGCCTCCGCCGTACTCGTCAGACATTCTTGCTGCTCTTTCGAGAAGTCTTGAATGTAAGTAGAATACATCACCGGGATAAGCTTCACGTCCGGGTGGACGACGAAGGAGCAAAGAGAGTGTACGGTATGCAGCGGCATGCTTGGTTAGGTCATCGTAAATTACGAGAACATCCTCACCCTTTTCCATCCACTCTTCACCGATAGCGCATCCTGAATATGGAGCAATATACTGCAAAGGAGCAAGCTCCGAAGCGGCTGCTACAACTACTGTTGTGTAATCAAATGCGCCATACTCGTCTAAGGTCTTAACAATAGAAGCTACTGTAGATGCCTTCTGTCCGATGGCAACGTATATACATTTAACTCCCTGACCTTTCTGGTTAATAATTGTATCAATTGCGATAGCTGTCTTACCGGTCTGTCTGTCACCGATAATAAGTTCTCTTTGTCCTCTTCCGATAGGAACCATTGAGTCAATAGCCTTAATACCTGTCTGAAGAGGTGTATCTACAGATTTTCTGGTAATAACACCAGATGCTACTCTTTCAATCTGTCTGTATTTGTCTGTTGCGATAGGTCCCTTGCCATCAATAGGCTGTCCGAGTGCATTTACTACACGGCCGAGCATTGCATCACCAACCGGAACCTCAACTACACGACCGGTTGTCTTAACCGTATCGCCTTCGTTGATATTCTTATGGTTACCGAGAAGAACCGCACCTACGTTATCCTCTTCAAGGTTTAATACCATTCCGTAAACCTCTCCGGGGAACTCGAGAAGTTCTCCCTGCATTGCGTTTTCCAGACCATGTACACGTGCAATACCGTCAGCTACCTGAATAACAGTACCTACGTCTTTAACTTCAAGCTCTGAAGCGTATCGTTTAATCTGCTCTTTAATAACCGAGCTGATTTCTTCCGGTTTCAAATTCATGAGTCTTACGCACCTTTCTTAAGATTATGACATTCGCGTCATTAAATATTTATAACTGTGTATTTAACAATTCACGTTGAAGTTTGTTAAGCTTCGATTGAACTGAACTATCAACCACTCTGTCACCGATCCTTATTACCATTCCGCCAATCAAATCTTCATCCACACTATATGTGATTTCCATTTTCTTGTAGGATGTGGTTTCTATAAGTTTCTTTTCAACATCAGCCTTTTGCTTATCACTAAGGTCAAATGCTGTTGTAACCGTAGCCACTCCGATTCCCTTTAGGGCCTTTACTTCATTGATAAAGAAATCAAGAATACCGTCTATTTCGGCATATCTGTCTTTCGTAACAATAAGATGTAAGAATCCAAGGAGTTCATCGGAAATTCGTCCTTTAAACACATTTTCAAGAACCGATAGTTTTTCTTCCTTTAAAATCTTAGGATGATTCATCAACTTGGTAAAATCGGGATTCTCTTTTAATGCTTCTTTAACTCCGAGGATTTCCTCAAGGTAAGCATCTTCTTTTCCTTCTTCTACCGCCAGCTCAAACAACGCTTCACCGTATGTTTTAGAAACTAGCTTAGCCATGTGTTCTCACCTATTTCCTTTAATGTTTCATCAACCATAGATTCCTGAACTGTTGTATCCATAGAAGCTTTAACTACCTTACCTGCCATCATAGATGCCAAGACAACCATTTCTTTCTTAACGTCATCAGCGGCTTTTTGTTTTTCAAGCTCTGCTTCTGTTTTTGCTCTTTCTATGATTCGGTTAGCTTCGGCTTTGGCTTCATCAACAATTCTGTTCTCGTTATCAAGAGCACGTTTTCTTGCATCGGCCAAAATACCTTCTGCTTCTTTATCAACATTTTTAAGCCTTGCTTCATATTCATCCTTAGAAGCTATAGCCTCTTCTTTTGCCTTGGATGCATTATCAAGGTCATCCTTGATTTTATTTTTTCTCTTTTCAAGCATCTCTCTTACGGGATTAAAGAGAAAATATGACGCTACCAAAAATAAAACAAAAATGGCAACCATCATAAGGAGTGCATCCTGAAGGAGCTGAAGATCTAAGTCAAATACTCTGCTCCAATCACTCATCTAACAAGCCTCTCCTTTCATCAGATTTTTACGTCTTTGCCTATTATTTAGCCAAAGGCTGAACGAATAAGAGAATGATACCGATTAACAGACCATACAAACCTGTTGTCTCGGCAACGGCCTGACCTAATAACATAGTAGAAGTGATCTCTGACTTAGCGCCCGGATTTCTACCAACTGCTGCTGCTGCATGTCCTGCTGCAATACCCTGACCTACACCGGGTCCGATACCTGCGATTAACGCAAGACCTGCACCGATTGCTGAACAACCCTTAATAAAATTCACATCAAAATTCATTTTTGTTTCCTCCTTATTTTAAGATAATTACTATCTTGAAATTTTAATTAATCTTCCTCAGTAGTACATGCATCCGTAATATACGTCATAGTCAGCATACAGAATACGTATGTCTGAATTGCACCTGAGAATAAATCAAAGTATACATGCAATGCCGCCGGCCATATAAGTGACAGTTTGCCAAGCAATGTATAAATGAGTGCCATGATTGCCGTTCCCGATAAAATATTGGCGAACAAACGCAATGACAACGAAACAGGAACCGCGAAGTCACCTATTAAGTTGATTGGCAGCCAAAACGGCCATGGGCTCATAAGACCCGAAACAACGCCCTTAACCTTCTGGTATTTAAACTGATTGTAATGAATCAGTGTAAACGATATGAGTGCAAGCGCTAAGGTTACACCATAATCTGCCGTGGGCGGACGCAATCCCAGCAATCCCGAAATGTTGCTGAAAAAGATGAATAAAAACAGTGTACCGATATAGTTTCGGAACTTGGGAGCAAATTTACCCATAACACCGTTAATCATTCCATCTAAGAACTCAACCAACAATTCAAGTACGTTCTGAAAGCCTGTCGGAATTTCTGTAGCTTTCTTCATTCTGGCACCGGCCGCAATGCAGAAGACTATCAGGATAAGCATTACTATCAGCAAACATGCATGTGTTGTAGTAATACGAAGTGTCTGACCGAATAATTCATACGAGAATATCTCGTGTATAAAAAAGTCGACTTCCTTGGCTCCTTCAGACAACAGAATTCCTGGTCCCATTCTCTCACCTCCTTTTACTCCTGCACCTTGGCAGGTTCTTTTATTTTTTCATCTTCGTCATAAAGATATTCTATTTTTTCAGGAAGAATTTCTTCCCCATAGACTAA
>JAZUIS010000017.1:0-19907 GCA_045642345.1 Lachnospiraceae bacterium | reverse complement strand
TATTCTTGAAGCAATCTATCTTAGTGCAACTACTAAATCACATAAAGGCACTAAGGACAAAGATATAATTAATTTTGAAAAAGAAGAAGCACATATTCGTACCATTGTTGAAAAAGACAATATAGAAACAAGGGTTGATATGCATCTTCGTTCTTCAAAATCAAAGGGAATTGCGATTGATGGTACTAAAATAAAAAAAGCTGCTGATTTACTTGGTTTAATAAATGTTGTTTTCTTTTCACCTGAGGATTTAAGTATTATAAAAGACGGTCCGGGGGAAAGAAGAAGATTTGCGGATATGGAATTATGCCAGCTTGATAATTTCTATCTTTATAATTTAAATAATTACAACAAAATTATTAATCAAAGAAATAAACTTCTTAAGGATATGTATTTTAATCCTAACTTAAGAGAAACACTTAATATCTGGGATTCTCAGCTTGTTTCTTTTGGAAGTAAGATTATTGAAAGAAGACAATCTTTTGCTAATCAGTTAAGTGAAATTCTAAAGGAATATCATTCAAAATTATCCGGCGGAAAAGAAGATATCGAAATTGTTTATGAACCCAATGTAAGTATTGAAGATTATTCATCAAAAATGAGTTCAAATCAAGAAAAAGATATTAGTGCAAAAATGACTACGGTAGGTCCTCACAGGGATGATTTTGCATTTATTGTTAACGGAATCGATATAAGAAAATTCGGATCACAGGGTCAACAAAGAACTGCTGCGTTATCTTTGAAATTGTCTGAAATAGAACTTGTAAAAAGAATTACCCAAGATACGCCGGTGTTACTTCTTGACGATGTTTTGTCGGAACTTGATTCAAACAGACAAAATTATCTTCTCGACAGTATAGGTGATGTACAGACAATTATTTCATGTACCGGACTTGATGACTTTGTAAATAATAATTTTAAGATAAATAGATCATTTAAGGTTACTAATGGTACCGTAACCGAAAACTAATTTATAAACCCGGCGCCTTCGGCGCCAAACTGACGCGCAAGCGTGGAGGAAATATGGCAGATTTAAACGAAAACATTGAAGTAACAGAAGATACCCTGGATATTTCTCCTGTTGAAAATGATTATGGCGCTGACCAAATTCAAATTTTGGAAGGCTTGGAGGCTGTTCGTAAACGTCCCGGAATGTATATAGGAACTACCGCCAGCCGTGGTCTTCATCATCTTGTTTATGAAATAGTGGATAATTCCGTAGACGAAGCTCTGGCAGGATATTGCGACACGATTACAGTTACAATTAATCCGGACAATTCGGTTACTGTTGTGGATAATGGTCGTGGTATTCCTATCGGTATAAATAGAAAAGCAGGACTTCCTGCTGTTGAAGTAGTATTTACCGTACTTCACGCCGGCGGTAAATTCGGCGGTGGCGGATACAAGGTTTCAGGCGGACTTCACGGTGTTGGAGCCTCTGTAGTAAACGCTTTATCAGATTGGCTTGAAGTTGAAATATGTCACGAAGGCAAAATATATAAGCAGCGTTATGAAAGAGGTCATGTTTGTTATCCTCTTAAAACTGTCGGAGATTGCGAACCGGATAAAACAGGTACCAAGGTTACTTTTAAGCCTGACGGAACAATCTTTACAGAGACTACCGTTTACGAATTTGATGTATTAAAACAGCGTCTTCGTGAAATGGCTTTTTTAACAAAAGGACTTAAGATTGTTCTTAGAGATGAAAGAATTTCCGAAACAATGCCCGAAGCTAAGGAAAGAGTATTCCATTATGAAGGCGGAATTAAGGAATTCGTAACATATCTTAATAAGTCAAAGACTCCTTTATATGATAATGTCCTTTATTTTGAAGGCAAAAAGAATAATGTTTATGTTGAAGTATCAATGCAACATAATGATTCTTTTAACGAAAGTACATTTAGTTTTGTTAATAACATTAATACTCCCGAAGGTGGGACTCATCTTGTGGGATTCCGTAATGCATTAACCAAGACTTTTAATGATTATGCCCGTAATTCCAAGTTACTTAAGGATTCCGAACCCAATCTTACGGGTGATGATATAAGAGAAGGACTTACTGCTATAGTTTCCGTTAAAATCGAAGATCCTCAGTTTGAAGGTCAGACTAAGCAGAAGCTTGGTAATTCGGAAGCAAGAACGGCTGTTGATAATATAGTTTCGGAACAGCTTACATATTTCCTTGAGCAGAATCCTTCAATTGCCAAGACAATTTGTGAAAAATCAATTCTTGCTCAAAGGGCAAGAGATGCTGCTCGTAAAGCTCGTGATTTAACACGTCGTAAGACAGCCCTTGAGGGAGCTGCCCTTCCCGGTAAATTGGCGGATTGTTCGGATAAAAATCCCGAAAATTGCGAAATTTACATCGTTGAGGGAGATTCCGCAGGCGGAAGTGCAAAGACTGCCAGATCAAGAGCTACTCAGGCTATTCTTCCATTAAGAGGTAAAATTCTTAATGTTGAAAAAGCACGTCTTGATAAGATTTATGCAAATGCTGAAATCAAGGCCATGATAACTGCTTTCGGTACAGGTATTCATGATGATTTTGATATATCAAAACTTAGATATCACAAGATTATTCTTATGACAGATGCCGATGTTGACGGTGCTCATATTGCAACATTGTTGTTAACATTTATTTACAGATTTATGCCTGAACTTATTAAACATGGTCATGTTTATTTAGCTCAGCCGCCTTTGTATAAACTCGAAAAGAACAAAAAAGTCTGGTATGCATATTCTGATGAAGAACTTGACACCATTCTTAAGGAAGTCGGTCGTGATCAGAATAATAAGATACAAAGATATAAAGGACTTGGTGAAATGGATGCGGAACAGTTATGGGAAACAACCATGGATCCTGAAAAGAGAGTTCTTCTTCGTGTAGTTATGAATGAAGAAGCAGAGTCAGAGCTTGATTTGACATTTACAACATTAATGGGCGACAAGGTTGAACCACGTCGTGAATTCATTGAAGAAAACGCTAAATTCGTTAAGAACTTAGATATTTAAGGAAAAAGGAAGAATTATGGAAGACAATATTTTTGACAAAATCCATGAGGTAGACCTGCAAAAAACAATGGAAACATCATATATCGATTATGCCATGAGTGTTATAGCATCTCGTGCGCTTCCCGATGTAAGAGATGGTCTTAAACCTGTTCAGCGTAGAGTTTTATACTCTATGATTGAACTTAATAACGGTCCCGATAAGCCTCATCGTAAATCCGCTCGTATAGTCGGAGATACAATGGGTAAATATCATCCCCATGGAGACAGTTCAATTTATGGTGCTTTGGTAAACATGGCTCAGCCCTGGAGTTTTAGATATACTCTTGTAGACGGTCACGGTAACTTCGGTTCTGTGGACGGTGACGGTGCCGCTGCCATGCGATACACAGAGGCAAGATTATCTAAGATTTCTATGGAATTGTTGGCAGATATCAATAAAGATACTGTTGATTTCATGCCTAACTTCGATGAAACCGAAAAAGAGCCTGTTGTTTTACCCAGTAGATATCCTAACCTTCTTGTAAACGGTACTACCGGTATAGCAGTAGGTATGGCAACAAATATTCCGCCTCATAACTTAAGAGAAGTTACGCAGGCTCTCGTCAAAATTATTGATAACAAGGTTGAGGAATCACGAGATACCGATATTGAAGAGATTCTTCAGATTGTTAAGGCTCCGGATTTTCCTACCGGCGGTATTATCTTAGGAACGCGCGGTTCGGAAGAAGCATACAGAACAGGTCGCGGCAAGGTAAGAGTTCGTGCCGTAACGAATATTGAGACTATGGCTTCCGGTAAGAGTAGTATTATTGTTACCGAACTTCCTTACATGGTTAACAAAGCTAACCTGATTCAGAAGATAGCAGAACTTGTTAAGCTCAAAAAAGTAGACGGAATTACCGATTTAAGAGATGAATCCGACAGAGACGGTATGCGTATCGTTATTGAACTTAGAAGAGACGCTAATCCCAATATTATTCTTAATCAGTTATATAAGCATACTCAGCTTCAGGATACCTTTGGTGTTATTATGCTTGCTTTGGTTAATAACGAACCTAAGGTTATGAGTCTTCTTGAAATGCTTAATGAATACTTAAAGCATCAGGAAGAAGTTGTTACACGTCGTACTAAATATGACCTTAACAAAGCCGAAGAAAGAGATCATATTTTACAGGGATTGCTTATTGCACTTGATAATATTGATGAAGTAATCCAGATTATCAGAAATTCCGCAGATACTCAGACGGCTAAGGAAAACCTCATGAGTCGCTTCGAGTTATCTGAAGCACAGGCTCAGGCTATTGTAGATATGCGACTTCGTGCTTTAACAGGTTTGGAAAGATCCAAACTTGAAAATGAGCATGAAGAATTAATTAAGAGAATTGCTGAATTAAAGGCTATTCTTGCAGATGAGAAGCTTCTCCTTGGTGTAATTAAGACAGAGATGCTTGTTACATCCGAAAAATACGGAGACGATCGTCGTTCTAAGATAGGATTTGATGAGTATGACATTACGGATGAAGATATGATTCCTAATGAAAATACAATTCTTGCCATGTCTAACTTAGGATATATCAAGAGAATGACCATTGATAACTTCAAGTCTCAGCACAGAGGCGGCAAGGGAATCAAGGGTATGAATACAATCGAAGAAGACTTTATAGAAGATCTTCTTATGACAACAACACATCACTATATTATGTTCTTCACTAATATGGGACGTGTTTACAGATTAAAAGCTTATGAAATTCCCGAAGGCTCAAGAATTTCACGTGGTGTTGCCATTGTTAATCTGCTTCAGCTTAATCCGGGTGAGAAGATATCGGCTCTTATTCCTGTTAAGGAGTATGAAGAAGATAAAAACTTATTCATGGTAACTAAGAAGGGTACCATTAAGAAGACCAAAGTTACCGATTATTCAAATATCCGTAAGAACGGACTTATTGCCATTAACCTTAAAGATGACGATGAGTTAATCGAAGTTAAGATTACTGATAAGGATACGGAAGTATTCCTTGTAACGAAGTTTGGTCAATGTATCAGATTTAAAGAAACCGATGTTAGAAATACCGGAAGAAGCTCAATGGGTGTTCGCGGTATGAACTTAACCGACCAGGACGAAATCGTAGGTATGCAGCTTGATCATCAGGGCGATTCATTACTTATTGTTTCTGAAAAAGGTATGGGTAAGAGAACATATCTTAGCGAGTTTACAGTTCAGAAGCGCGGCGGTAAGGGCGTTAAGTGTTACAAGATTACAGAAAAGACAGGTGATGTAATCGGTGTTAAGGCAGTTAACGATGATCATGAAATAATGATGATTACCGATGCCGGAATTATTATTCAGATACCTATGTCTGATATATCTACACTCGGAAGAATTACTTCAGGTGTTAAACTTATCAATCTTGATAAGGGTGTTTCGGTTGCAAAGATAGCCAAAGTCAGAGAAAAAATCACTAACGGTGACGAAGAAATATCCGAAGATGAATTAGATAATGTGGAAGCTCCCGTTGATGATACACCTTACGAAAGATTTGATGATGACGACGAAGAAGTAACACTTCCCAAAGAAGAGGAAGAAGACGAATAATCATGATTATAGACCCTCATCGTTTTTAGGTGAGGGTTTATATGGATATAGGGGGTTTAGTTTATGGCTAAATCTAAACAAATAGAAGGACAACTTGATTTTTTCGCACTTCTTGAAGGTGAAAATCTTGATAAAAAGTTGTCGTTAAGAGAGGTTAATCCTTTTATTGAATGTGAATTATGCTGGTGCAGAGATTGTAAGCATAATTCAAATAATGAAGGTGAACCCAGAGATTTTGGCGGTGAAATGAAACCGTGTCCCGCTTGTGAATTATGTGTAGAGAATGATGAACCCGAAATTTGTGAGATCGGTTCATATAAAAACGGATGTAAACTGCGTGCCGAAGAAGAGGGTATCGGTACGGATAAATAAATTAATTTAAGGGAGAATAGCGTGAAAAAATTAGTCGGAAATAAAAAAGGTTTTTCATTGGTGGAACTTGTTATTGTAATTGCCATTATGGCGGTTCTTATCGGTATTTTAGCTCCACAGTTTATTAAGCATATTGAAAGATCAAGAGAATCAAAAGATTTGCAAAATATTGAAAATGTTAAGTCAGCTATTGAAGCTTATGTAGCAGATAACAAAATGAAAGCCGGAGATGAAATAACAATTACAGTAAGTGGTACCGTTGCTACGGTAGGCGGTGCGGCATATGCGGCAGACACCTTAAGCGAATATGGAATAAGTGATACATTTACATTAAGTTCTACAAAATGGGAAGCAAATGTTCTTAGATATAATATGTCTACGGCAACATATTATTGGACGGCAGACAGCGATTTAACAACTACAGGTGCTACATATTTTTATTATGACGGAACGTCCAGAAGCTAAGTTATTCCTGTCTGTTCCTGTAAGCACGATATTCTTTGGGAGTCATCTGAGTAAGCGCTTTGAACTGTCTGTTAAAGTTAGAAAGATTATTAAACCCGCATTCATAAGCGATAATAGAAACGGAATAATCGGAAGTCAGTAAGTAATCACAGGCGCTTTTAACACGAACCTGTGTTAAGAAATCTATTGCGGAATAACCGATAGCTTTTTTAAAGCAGTTCATAAAGTAGCTCTTACTTAATTTACATGCATCAGCCAGCATTTCAACAGTTACTTCGTGCATATAGTTATCATTAATATATTCAATACTGGGCTTTATCATATCAAAACAATTAATGTTGGAATTCAAAGAGGTCTGAATCGTGTGATAGGTACTGATAATAGCTATAAACTTAAATAATTCACTTTTAAGAATAACGTCATTTATGGCGTTATTTTTTTTGCAGGCAGCAATAATATTATCCAGGGTTGCAGCTGCTTCCTGATAATAGGGAACAGTTGTCGGAATCTGAATAACGTTAAACTCACCTGTCAAAAATGGGAAAACAGCTTCGTTTGTAGCTCTGTCATGTAAAAAACCACCCAACATATCGGGGTTAATTATGAGAGTATCAAATACAAGTCTGTAATCGTCAACAGCAGCAATTGAATGAAGCTGATTACAAGGTAATAGAACTATGTCACCCTTATATGCGCGGAATTTAGCATCTTCGCAGGTAAATTCGCCTATTCCTTCATAAATATAGTTAATTTCGAATTCTTCATGTCTGTGTAAAGGCGCAGATGCAAAGTAATCCGGAATTGCATTATGATAAAGCGAATAGGGGATTAATTTTGAAGAATGTATTCTGTTTTCATATGATACGTTGTTATATTTGGGTTTGCTCATAATAAAATAATATAATATTACTTTTACATAGAAAAGTGTGAGAAATTGGTAAAATATAGTTATATTATATCAGTAAAGTAACTGATATTCAATAAGCTGAAATTAAAATCTGTTACTTTTTAAGAGGATATTTTTGACTTATTTAAGTAAGTCAAGGGAGGTTTTATGAAATTCGGTAATGGGTGTTGGATGCAAAAACAGGGGTGTTCATGTTTTGCACCTCAGGAAGTTTATATTGTTACGCTAAAAAAGGGAAATGAAATACAGTCGGATCAAATTTTTCCCGGAGGAATCCCCTCGAGCTCAAAAAGAGAAGTAACCGGATGTGATAAGGTAACGATTATGATACCTACTTATCATGTTCGCCATCGAGGGGATGTTCTGGGTAACATTAATCTGACAATGGAAATTACATCTCCTTTTAAAGATATATTAAGAATCAGAACCTATCATTACAAATCCGATGTTATTACTACACCGGGTTTTGAACTTGCGGACGATAAACCGGGAATTTTGGATGTATGTGATGATAATGATATTTTGACCGTTACTTCAGGCGGAATGTCTATGATTATAGACAAAGTCAATTTTTCTTTTGTTTTTAAACGCGGTGATGAAATTATTACCACTTCAACAGGCAAAGATTTAGCTTTAATGAAAACCGATTGGCAAGGTCTTGCTTATGATAGCGGAGATGATGATGAAACATATATAAGACAAATGCTGTCTTTGAGCGTTGATGAAAAAGTATACGGTATGGGTGAAAGATTTACACCCTTCGTTAAGAATGGTCAAAGTATAGATATCTGGAATGCCGATGGCGGAACATCTACGTACCAGTCGTACAAAAATATACCTTTCTATTTAACAACCAAAGGATACGGTGTACTCGTAAATCACCCTGAAGAAGTATCTTTTGAAATAGCTACCGAAATGGTAACAAGAACTCAGTTCTCCGTTAAGGGAAGTTATCTTGATTACTACATTATTAATGGTCCTTCCATGAAAGAAGTATTGGAAAAATATACCGATTTGTCAGGCAAACCTTCATTACCTGCACCCTGGACCTTTGGATTATGGCTTTCTACATCCTTTACTACCAATTATGATGAAGAAACCTGCATGAGTTTTATAGACGGAATGTTATCGAGAGGTATTCCTCTGCGTACATTCCACTTCGACTGTTATTGGATGAAGGAATTCCATTGGTCTGACTTTATTTGGGATGACAGAGTTTTTCCGGACCCTGAGGGTATGTTATCAAGAATAAAAGAAAAGGGTTTGAATATTTGTGTATGGATTAATCCTTATATTGGACAGGAGTCGGCTCTTTTTGATGAAGGAAACGAAAAGGGCTACTTTATAAAACGTACTAATGGGAAAACCTGGCAGTGGGATATGTGGCAGCCCGGTATGGCTATTGTGGATTTTACCAACCCGGAAGCTGCCAAATGGTTCCAGAGTAAGCTTGAAATATTGCTTGATATGGGAGTTGATTGTTTTAAAACAGACTTTGGCGAAAGAATTCCCACAAAGGATGTATGTTTCCATGACGGTTCAGATCCTCTTAAGATGCATAACTACTACACATATCTTTATAACAAATGTGTTTATGAATTGCTGGAACAGAAACGCGGTAAAGGCGAAGCCGTACTATTTGCAAGAAGCGCTACCGTAGGCGGACAAAAGTTCCCTGTTCATTGGGGCGGTGACTGCTGGTCGGATTATGAATCCATGGAAGAAAGTTTAAGGGGCGGATTATCGCTTCTTATGTCAGGTTTCGGTTATTGGGCTCATGATATAGGCGGATTCGAAAACACCTCTACGGCAGATGTTTATAAAAGATGGGTTGCTTTTGGTTTGTTATCTTCACATTCAAGACTTCATGGTTCTTCTTCTTACAGAGTTCCATGGGTATATGATGAGGAAGCTGTTGATGTTGTACGTTTCTTTACCCGTCAAAAGGCAAAACTTATGCCATATCTTTATAAGACGGCAATAGATACATCATTAACGGGAATTCCCACCATGAGAGCAATGGTTCTTGATTTTACGGAGGATAAAACCTGTCATTATGTGGATAAACAATATATGTTGGGCGAAAATCTGTTGATAGCACCTATCTTTAACGACCGGGGTATTGCATCGTATTATCTTCCGGAAGGCCAATGGACTAACTTCCTTACAGACGAAGAAGTTATCGGTGGTAAATGGTACACGGAAAAGTACGATTATATGTCATTGCCTATGATGGTAAAGGAGAATTCCATAATTGTACTGGGTGATACAGATGATAAACCTGATTATGATTACGGAAATAATGCAACTGTCTGTGTTTATGCCATGCAGGAAGGATGCAGTGCGTCAACCGTTGTATACGGAATGGACAAATCTGTTCAGATTAAGGTAGATGTAACCAGAAAAGATAATGTAATACGTGCCAAAGTTACCGGAAATAAAGAATGTAGTATTAAATTTGTTAATGTTTCAAAAGAAATTTACAGTATTTCAGGTAACGGAGAGGTTGAGGTGACATTATGATAGAATCCCCAAAAGTAAACAAAATTTTATATGGCGGAGATTATAACCCTGAACAGTGGCCCGAAGAAATATGGGAAGAAGATATGCGGTTATTTAAAATCGCCAATATTGATATAGTTACGCTAAATGTATTTAGCTGGGCTATGCTTCAGCCTTCTGAAGAAAAATATGATTTTACCAAGCTTGATAAGATCATGAAGATGGTTAAAGATAACGGACTTAAAGTATGTATGGCTACTTCAACGGCGGCACATCCTGCCTGGATGGCCCGTAAGTATCCTGATATTCTCCGAGTAGAAAAAAACGGAATGAAACGAAAGTTTGGAGCCAGACATAATTCCTGTCCAAACTCACCTACTTATCGCAAATATTCCGTAGAACTGGCAAAACAGATTGCTCAACGATATAAAGATTATGACAATATTGTAGCCTGGCATGTATCCAATGAATACGGCGGCGAATGTTACTGTGATAATTGTGCAAAAGCCTTTAGAAAATGGGTTAAAAATCGTTATAAAACCATAGAAGAAGTAAATAAAGTATGGAACACTTCTTTCTGGGGTCATACTTTTTATGATTTTGAGGATATTGTACCTTCGGATTTTAGATCGGAAGAATTTTCATTCTATCTCGACGGTACTCCCAGAACCAATTTCCAGGGAATAACACTTGACTATTATAGATTTAATTCCGACAGTATGCTTGAGTGTTTTAAATCGGAAAGAGATGTTCTTCGAAAAATCACCCCGGATATTCCCATAACAACTAATTTTATGGGATGGTATAAGCCCCTTGACTACGGTAAGTGGGCTAAAGAAATGGATTTTGTATCTTGGGATAATTACCCGGGATGGGATAATGTACCTCAGTCACCGGCTGCAACTCACGATACTATGCGGGGAATCAAAGACGGAAAGCCCTTCTGCCTTATGGAGCAGACTCCGGGTGTAACTAACTGGCATATGTATTGCAAAGTAAAGCGTCCGGGAGTTATGCGTCTTTGGTCTTATCAGGCTGTAGCTCACGGTGCCGATACCGTAATGTTTTTCCAAATGAGAAGGTCTCAGGGTGCCTGTGAAAAATATCACAGTGCTGTAATAGATCATGTTGGAAATGAAAACACCAGAGTATTTAGAGAAATAACGGAACTTGGTAAAGAATTAACAGCTATAGGTAATGAAACTTTAGGTACAAGAATCAATTCCAAGGTTGCTATTGTTTTTGACTGGGAAAACTGGTGGGCTGCGGAAATGTCTGCAGGTCCGACACAGCTTCTTAATTATCCGGGAGAAGTAATGGCTTATTATACGGCATTGTTTAATCAGAATATTTCCGTGGATATGATATCCACAGATGCGGATATTTCCAAATATTCCCTTGTAATTGCGCCAATGCTTTACATGAACAAGGATGGATATGACGAAAAAATAAGAAATTACGTCAAAAACGGTGGTTGTTATCTAACAACATATTTTAGCGGATATGTTGATGAAAACGACAGGGTATTACTGGGCGGATATCCCGGCAAGCAAAAAGACATACTCGGAATATGGGTTGAAGAGTCGGATGCATTGCCTCCGTCTGAGAATAACAGCTTTATTTATAAGGGTACGGAGTATCCCGCAGGTGTACTTTGTGATATAATGCATCTTCAGGGAGCAAAAGAAATTTCTACTTACGAAAAAGAATTTTATGCCGGTACACCTGTTCTTACCAAAAATAAGCTGGGAGATGGTATAGTATATTATGTGGGTACCCATTCGTCAGATGAATTTTATGCAACTTTCCTAAGGGATATTTGCGGTGAGCTGTATATAGAACCGGTACTTGATGCTCCAAAAGATGTTGAAGTAACCTGCCGCGAAAATGAAGATTATAAGTATATCTTTGTACTTAACCATAAGGAAGTTCCAACGGAAGTCAGACTTAAAAAGGGCGGAATTGATATTTTAAGCGGCAAAGAATATAAAAATGATGCTTTAATAAAGCTTGATATGAAAGGCGTTGCAATTATTAAAGTATCGAAATAAGGAATATTTTAGTGAATTATATTGTTCTTGATCTTGAATGGAATCAATCGAATACCGGAAAAGAGCCTGAGGTAAAAGAGATACCTTTTGAAATCATCGATTTTGGTGCTATTCGAATGAGCATGGACCGAAAACTTATCGGAGAGTTTAACCAGCTTGTTAAACCTACGGTTTATCAGCACATGCATCATATTACAAGTAAAATAATTCACCTTCACATGCAGGATCTTCAAAGAGGCAAGCCTTTTGTTGAAGCAATGAAAGATTTTCGGGATTTTTGCGGCGAAGATTATATTTTTTGCACCTGGGGAACGCTTGATATCTTTGAACTTCAAAGAAATATGAGATATTACGGAATGGATCTTCTTTCGGACGGACCTCTTAAGTATCTTGATATTCAAAAGCTCTACAGTATTGCATTTGAGGACGGAAAGACACGTCGTAATCTTGAATATGCTGTTGATGAGCGTCAGATAGAAAAAGATATACCTTTTCACAGGGCATTCTCGGATGCTTATTATACGGCCAAGGTGATGGAACTTTTGCCGGAAGATGTGCTTGTATATTATTCTTATGATACTTTTAATCTTCCCAAATCCAGGGAAGAGGAAATTCATGTGGAATTTCCCAACTATGTTAAGCACATTTCGAGAGTATTTGATGATAAGCATACAGCAATGACGGACCGAGAGATTTCCTCTACCAAATGCTATCTTTGTCACAAAAATATTAAGAAAAAGGTTCGCTGGTTCAGCCCCAATAACGGAAAACATTTTTACTCAATTGCAGAATGTCCGATTCATGGCTACGTTAAGTATAAGGCCAGAATGAAAAAAACCGATGATGAAAAGATATATGTTGTTAAAACGTCAAAATTCGTTGATGAAGAAACATATCTTAATATTGCCGAAAAAAGGCAGCAGGTTTTAATTAGCAAAAAAAAGAAAAAAGAAAACAAAAGATAATAAATATAAAAGCAACACTTGATTAGTCAAATGTTGCTTTTTGGCTATATTATGATAATGTTGGCGATAGTGTGTGTGCAAAATTTCCGAAACGGCCAAACAATGTGAATAAGTAGGAGGATTTAAATGGATATTAAGACATTAATAGAGCAGGGTAAAACTTATTTAGGTATTGAATTTGGCTCAACCAGAATCAAAGCTGTCATGATAGATGAAAAGGGTAGTGTACTTGCAACCGGTTCCCATGAATGGGAAAACCAGCTTGTTGACGGTATCTGGACATATTCTCTTGATGCAGTATGGAACGGTGTTCAGGATTGTTATGCCGATTTATTAAAAGACGTTAAAGATAAGTATGATACAGTAGTTAAAAAATATGCATCTATCGGATTTTCTGCCATGATGCACGGTTATCTTGCTTTTGACAAGGATGATAATCT
This sequence comes from Lachnospiraceae bacterium, assembly GCA_045642345.1. GTDB lineage: Bacteria > Bacillota > Clostridia > Lachnospirales > Lachnospiraceae > JAILLW01. The sequence goes on along the minus strand of JAZUIS010000017.1, from coordinate 6,600 downwards.
TCTTGTTCCCTTCAGAACATGGAGAAATACCATTACAGAAGAGGCAGCAGCCAAGCTGACAAAGGAATTTAATTACAATATTCCTCAAAGATGGAGTATTGCTCATTTATATCAGGCTATTTTAAATGACGAGCCTCATTGTAAAGATATTGCATATTTTACAACTCTTGCAGGATATGTTCACTGGATGCTTACCGGCAAGAAGGTGTTGGGAGTAGGCGATGCATCCGGTATGTATCCCATTGATATTAAGACCGGCGATTTTGATGAAACAATGATAGGCAAGTTTGACAAACTTATTGAATCAAAGAAGTTCGGATGGAATTTAAGAAGTATTTCACCTAAAGTATTATCAGCAGGTGAAGAGGCAGGATGCCTTACGGAAGAAGGTGCTAAAAAACTTGATATTTCCGGAAACCTTGAAGCAGGTATCAAATTTGCTCCTCCGGAAGGTGATGCAGGAACCGGAATGGCAGCCACTAATGCAGTAGCCAAAAGAACAGGTAATGTTTCTGCAGGAACTTCTATCTTTGCCATGGTTGTTTTGGAAAAAGACCTTTCAAAGGTTTATCCCGAAATTGATTTGGTAACAACTCCCGACGGTGCTTTGGTTGGTATGGTACATTGTAATAACTGTACTTCGGACATCAATGCATGGGTTAATATATTTGATGAATTCGCTAAAAGTATCGGCGCATCCGTAGATAAGAATACTTTGTATACAACATTGTTCAATAAAGCATTGGAAGGTGATGCTGATTGTGGCGGACTTATTTCTTACAACTATTTTTCAGGTGAGCCCGTAACAGGTTTTGATGCGGGAGCTCCTATGTTTGTTCGTAAGGCAGAAGATAAGTTTACTCTTGCTAACTTTATGAGAATGCACATATATTCTTCACTTGCAGCATTAAAGCACGGACTTGATTTGCTGTTTAAGGAAGAGGGTGTTGAGTGTGATGAAATGTTCGGACACGGCGGACTTTTCAAAACTCCTAAGGTAGGTCAGTCAATAGCGGCAGCTGCTATGAACACAGCCGTATCCGTAATGGAAACGGCAGGAGAAGGCGGTCCTTGGGGAATGGCTCTTCTTGCAGCATTCGTTGATGCAAAAGCAGCCGATGCATCACTGACTCTCGGCGATTACTTAAAGAACAACATCTTCGGAGCTAATAAGGGAACCAAGTTAGAGCCTGTAGCATCTGAAGTTGAAGGTTTTGATAAATTCATGGATAAATACATGAAGGGACTTGAGGCAGAGCGCGCAGCACTTAAAATGTAGTATAAATTCTGTAGACGCAAGGAGTAAATATGTTAGAAGAATTAAAAAAAGAAGTATATGAAGCAAATATGCTTCTTCCTAAATATGGATTGGTTACATTTACCTGGGGTAATGTAAGCGGAATCGACAGAGAGTCGGGATTATTCGTTATTAAGCCTTCGGGAGTTGATTATGATAAGCTTAAGCCGGAAGATATGGTTGTTATGGACCTTAAGGGTAATAAAGTGGAAGGCTCTATGAATCCGTCTTCCGATACGGCAACTCATTTAGAGCTTTACAAGGCATTTCCGGAGATTGGCGGTGTTGTTCATACTCACAGTTCTTATGCGACAAGCTGGGCACAGGCCGGTAGATCTATTCCCTGTTACGGAACAACTCACGCAGATTATATTTACGGTGAGGTTCCCTGCCTTCGTTGTTTAACTAAGGAAGAAATAGATGAAGCTTACGAAGAGAATACAGGTCATCTTATAGTAAATGAATTTAAGGCAATGAATAAAGAAATCATGGCAGTACCTGCAGTTTTATGTAAGAACCACGGTCCTTTTGCATGGGGCAAAAATGCAAACGACGCTGTTCATAATGCAGTTGTTCTTGAAGAAGTTGCCAAAATGGCTTACAGAGCCGAAACAATTAATCCCGATATTAAACCTGCTCCCCAGGAGTTACAGGACAAGCATTATTACCGTAAGCATGGCGCTAATGCATATTACGGACAAAAATAGAAACTTTTATTAAGGAGAAACGAAATGTTCAGACAGGTTATCAGTACCAAAAATAAAAAATCTCATATAAATCCGGAGATTCAGGGACATTTTTCCGAGCATTTGGGAAGATGTATCTATGAAGGATTATATGTGGGAGAAGATTCAGATATTCCCAATGTAAACGGAATGAGAAAGGACGTTATTGATGCATTAAAGGAAATGCAGATTCCCGTTCTTCGTTGGCCGGGTGGATGTTTCGCCGATGAATATCATTGGAAGGACGGTGTAGGTCCTAAGGAAACACGTAAGAAAATTATTAACACTCATTGGGGCGGTGTTGTAGAAGATAACAGTTTTGGTACTGAAGAGTTCATGGAACTTTGTAAACAACTCGGATGTAAGACATATATTAACGGAAATGTCGGTTCAGGTACTGTTCAGGAAATGAGTGAATGGGTTGAGTATATGACCATGGAAGGTGTATCTCCTATGGCAGATATGCGTAAGGCAAACGGTCATGAAGATGCATATACCGTTAATTATTTCGGTGTCGGAAACGAGAACTGGGGATGTGGCGGAAATATGCAGCCACAGTATTATTCAGATTTGTATCGCAGATATCAGACATATGTAAGAACATATGATGCAAAGAAGCCTATCTTTAAAATCTGTTGTGGAGCTAATGCAGGCGATTATGACTGGACAGAGACAGTTATGAGAGAATGCTTTAAGTGTCCCGAGAACATGCACGGTATGATGGATGGTCTTTCATTACATTATTATACTGTTCCCGGAACCTGGGAAGAAAAGGGCGGAGCAACAGTATTTGATGATGCTAAGTATTATCAGACTCTTGATAAGACTTTCTTTATGGAAGAACTTATTTCTCACCATACAGCTATTATGGATAAGTATGATAAAAAGAAAGAAGTTGCTCTTATCGTAGATGAGTGGGGTACCTGGTATGATGTTGAACCCGGAACAAATCCCGGATTCTTATATCAGCAGAATACTATGAGAGACGCCATGGTAGCAGCTATTAACCTTAATATCTTTAACAAACACTCAGACAGAGTAAAGATGGCAAACATTGCACAGCTTGTTAACGTACTTCAGGCAGTTATTCTTACTGATGGCGACAAGATGCTTAAGACTCCTACATATCATGTATTTAATATGTATAAGAATCATCAGGATAACGATCTTCTTGACAGTTTCATCGAAACAAAGACTATCGGTACCGAAGAAAGCAAGATTCCTAACCTGTCAGAGTCCGCTTCAATTGATAAAGACGGTGTGGTTCATGTAACAGTAGCCAACCTTTCTGCTACGGAAAGTGCTGAAATCAATTCGGAATTTGATGCAGAGGTATCTTCTGTTGAAGCATTGATTCTTTCTGATAAGAAGGACGCATATAATACATTTGAAAATCCGGATGCAGTTTCTACAAAGGAATTCAAAGAATTTAAGGTAAGTGATAAGACAGTTTCTTATACAATTCCTGCCTGCAGCGTGGTTTACCTTAAGGTAAAAGTTAAATAAAGCTCGTAAAATCAAGGCTTTTGGCGATTTTTAAAAATTTTTAAAAAATTTTTAAAAAATCCCATAAAAATATAATCCCTCCAACGTATCTATATTATCAAAGGAAAACAAAGTGCTTTTTAGCACAGGATAAACAGATACATGGAGGGATTATTTTATGAAAAAGAGTATCGTTAGTAAATTATTGGCAGTATCGATTGTAGCATCTATGTTGGTTGGATGTGGTGCAGCAAATGAAACAGCACCTGCAATGGCAACAGAAGCAAACAATGACTATGATTATTCGGCACCTGATGTAGTATATGAAGAGCCTGCTTGTGAAGCAGCACCTGCCTATGAAGAAGCAGCCGAAGCGCCTGCTCAGAGTTTTGCGGCAGCCAAGGCAACAGAAGCTGCAAATACATACGCTGAAGTTGAAGAAGCTTATGTTGACGGTTATTATGATGAATATTATGAGCCGTATATGGATGAGGGTGAAACATATTCTTCATTAAATGAAACAGGCTTTACTTCGGTAGCCAAGAATCCTTTATCAACTTTTGCGGCTGATGTGGATACGGCAAGTTATTCCAATTTCAGAAGATTTGTAACATACGGATATAGATTGGGAGATTTTCCGGCTGATGCATTAAGAAGCGAAGAAATGATTAACTATTTTACATATGATTACGCTAAGCCTAAAAAAGGTGAAATCTTTGGTGTAGATGCTCAGATAAGTGATTGTCCTTGGAACGAAGAAGCCAAGCTTATGATTCTTGGTGTTAATACTAAAGAAATGAGCGAAGCTAAGCGCCCTAACAGTAATATAGTATTTTTAGTAGATGTATCAGGTTCTATGTCAGATTATAACAAACTTCCTTTAATTCAGCAGTCAATGGATATGCTTATGGATCAGTTTGATGAGGATGACAGAATTTCCATCGTAACATACGCAAGCGGTGTTGAAGTTAAGCTTGACGGAGTATCAGGTGATAAAAAGAGCAAGATTATGAGAGCCTTCAACAAGCTTGATGCATCAGGCTCAACCAACGGCGGTGACGGAATCAAATTAGCATACAAAGTAGCCGAAGAAAACTTTATTGAAGGTGGAGTTAACAGAATTATCATCTGTTCGGACGGTGATTTTAATGTAGGTCTTACATCTGAGTCAGAGCTTGAAGATTTAATTACCGAAAAGAAAGAATCAGGCGTATTCTTATCTGTTCTTGGATTCGGAATGTACAATTATTCAGATACAACAATGGAAACTCTTGCCGATTGCGGTAACGGAAATTATGCTTACATTGATACATTGGCAGAAGCTAAGAAGGTTCTTGTTGATGAAATGATGAAAAATTTCGTAGCAGTTGCCAAGGATGTTAAGCTTCAGGTTGAATTTAATCCTGCACTTGTTGATTCATACAGACTTGTAGGTTATGAAAATCGTGCACTTGCAGCTGAAGATTTTACAGATGATACTAAGGACGGCGGTGAATTAGGTGCCGGTCATCAGGTAACAGTAGTTTATGAAATTATAATGGCAGAGGATACTAAGACAACTTCAGACCTTAAGTATCAGGATACAACAGTTTCAAAGAAAGGCGAAGCTAAAGACGAGTACTGCACACTATCAATTGCTTACAAAGATATAGACAAAGATACTTCAAAGTACCTTGACTTCCCTATTGACGCAAAGAACTATACCAAAAATCCCAGTGATAACTTCGTATTTGCAAGCTCTGTAGCCGAAGCATCATTAGCTCTTCGTGACAGTGATTACCTGGTAGATGTAACTCCCGAAGAGGCAGTTGAAGATATTATAGACAACCTGGAAGATATGGATCTTGATGAATATCAGGAAGAGTTCGTTGATTTGCTTAGTGCAACATTAGACGGAACAGGTTATGAATACAATTACTACTATGCATATTAATGATTAAGTTCGTAATAAAAGAGATATTGCTGAATGATACCGGCAATTCCTTCATAGTAATCAAATGGGAAACCATTAATATAATACGTATTAAGCAATTGCTTAACATGAGTATCAATAGGAAAAGCATCAATATGATGTAACCCGAAAAGGCATATACAATTAGCTACCTTAGGCCCTATACCCGTAAAGGTAAGCAGCGTTGTATATGCTTTTTCATATGATAAGGATTTTAATTCGTCCGGAAATTCCGGATGAAGCAGGGCATATTCATATATCTTTTTAAGATAAGTATTTCTGTACCCGAGACCCAAAGAAGAATCGTCAAACATAGATATATCAATTTCTCCGGGATAGGGAAAAGCATTATTTTCCAAGCCGGCCTTTTGACAGATAGCTTCTATGGAACGTGAAATTCGGGTAATGTTGTTGTTCTGAGATATTAAAAAAGATATGATAATTTCCCATAAATCCTGTCTTAAAATTCGAATTCCGTATCCTTTTTGAAATGCTTCTATACTGTGAGAATCACCGGAGGACATAATTTTATCTTCAACGGCGGAATAATCTGTATCCATATCAAAATATAATGACCAGATATTATCCCATTCTTTTTGACTGCAGGATAAATCAAACTTAGAATTACCGATATTACTGATGGTTAAGGGATTGGACAGATTACCGTTAATTCGTACGGGTGGAATAAGATAAGAATTTTCATCTGTTTTGTGCCATCTGAAGCACTGTCCGCTTTTGGCTGTCTGATTAAGATTAAGATGATCTATTGTAAGTATCATAATTAATTACTTGGTAAAGTGAGATTTAATTGCTTCAAAGGTTTCGTCGGATATATCGTGCTCCATTTTGCAGGCATCGGCGGCAGCAGTTTCTTCGTTTATTCCCAAATTAATAAGAATATCCGTTAAAACCTCGTGACGTTCGTATATCTTTTCGGCGATATTACGTCCTTTTTCGGTAAAGGCTATATGGCCTGCGTTATCTACTATAATACATGATTCATTCTTAAGCCTGGTTAAGGCGCGGGAAACAGAGGCCTTTGAAATGCCCATCTCATCAACCACATCAATAGCTCTGACACTTGGCATTTTCTTACCAAGTAATAATATAGTTTCTAAATACATTTCACCTGATTCGTGCAT
>JAZUIS010000016.1:0-11224 GCA_045642345.1 Lachnospiraceae bacterium | reverse complement strand
TACCTGAACGAGGTTGTCTTCGCCAACCATTGTCTGTGTAGCATCGAAGATTGAACCATATGTTGATCCAACGATATCTGAAGAAACGATTTCTTCCTCGTTGTATCCGAATGACTCTGTAGCAGCTGCCTTCATTGCTGCATTGATTTCTTCCTTAGTAACGCTCTTTTCTACTGTAGCAACAAGGATTGTTGTTGAACCTGTAGGAGTAGGAACTCTCTGAGCAGATCCGATGAGCTTACCATTTAACTCAGGGATAACAAGGCCGATTGCCTTAGCAGCACCTGTTGAGTTAGGAACGATATTGATAGCACCTGCACGTGATCTTCTGAGGTCACCCTTTCTCTGAGGACCATCAAGGATCATCTGGTCACCTGTGTAAGCATGAATTGTGCTCATGATACCAGACTTGATTCCAGCTAAATCGTTAAGAGCCTTAGCCATAGGAGCTAAGCAGTTTGTTGTACAAGAAGCTGCAGAGATGATCTTGTCATCCTTTGTTAATGTCTTGTGGTTAACGTTGTAAACGATTGTAGGAAGGTCGTTACCAGCAGGAGCTGAAATAACTACTTTCTTAGCGCCGGCATTGATATGAGCCTGTGCCTTTTCTTTTGATGTATAGAAACCTGAGCACTCAAGAACTACATCTACACCAAGCTCGCCCCAAGGACAATTGTTAGCATCGGGCTCTTTGTAAATCTTAAGAGTCTTGCCATCAACTGTGATTGAATCTTCACCAGCTGAAACTGTGTCAGCCTTAGCGTACTTACCCTGTGAAGAGTCGTACTTAAGAAGGTGAGCTAACATCTTAGGAGATGTTAAGTCGTTGATTGCTACTACTTCGTATCCGGCTGCACCAAACATCTGTCTGAATGCTAAACGACCGATACGACCGAAACCATTAATTGCTACTTTTACTGCCATTTTAGATTCCTCCTAAAAATGAAATGTTTTATATTTTTCGACCTAAAACTTAACCATCACTGTGTTAAAAGTTTGTCGAACTTAATCAGCATTAATATTCTACATAAATCTACGCAAAAGTGCAAGAGTGAATTATGCCCTATAAATCTTTAATATATTGATGGCTTTGTAGCATTTTGACTAATTAGGTGTTAGAATGATACAAATATTTTTATATTAAACCATTTCGGAGGACAAATATATGCCTATATTAAGTGATTATCACATACATTCAAATCATTCGACAGATTCTACGGAGTTAATGGAAAACCATATTCTTCGCGGAATCGAATTAGGTCTTAAAAATATATGTTTTACAGAGCATCACGATATCGATTTCCCTGAAGACCCCAAACACCCCGGCGAAATTGCCTTTAATCTTAATGCGGACTCATATCTTTATGAGTTACTCGGTCTTCGTGAGAAATATGCATCTAAGATTAATATTCTCTTTGGTGTCGAAATTGGAGTTCAGCCACACCTTAGACGTGAGCTTGCGGTATTTGCCAAATCTCACGAGTTCGATTTTATTATTGCATCCACACATCTTGTTAATCATCAGGACCCATATTATCCTGCATATTTTGAAGGAAAGACCGATGAAGAAGCATACCGCGAGTATTTCGTCGAACTGAATAAATCTCTTGATATGTTCAGTAATTTTGATGTATGGGGTCATCTTGATTATGTAGTAAGATACGGTCAGTCTAAAGATACTAACTATTCTTATGATAAGTACAAAGATATCATTGATCCCATCCTTACCAAGATAGTTGATATGGAAAAAGGTATAGAATTAAATACCGGTGCAATCCATCACGGGCTTAAGGAACTTAATCCCTGCAAAGATATTCTTAAAAAATATCGTGAACTCGGCGGTGAAATCATAACCGTGGGTTCCGATGCACATGACATTTCGCGGATGGCCGACGGCTTTGATATTGCAGAACAGATGCTGCTCGACTGCGGTTTTAAGTATTACACAACCTTTGAAAAAAGAATCGCCGAGTTTCATAAACTCGGCGTGTAATTCTTCTTATTATAAGTAGTTTTTAATTAATCACAGAAATTTATATTGTCAAACATATCCATGATTCTATCATTGCTCGGAGCGATTACGGTATCGGAAGAAGGTGATCCTCCCTGCAAATATCCTTCAACGCCCTGTTTGGTTCTTATTTTAACCTTTTTGGACAGCGGATCCTGGCTTATGAAATAAACAACCGTTCCTTTAGGTATTACCTTCGTATCAATAGAAGTCTCACTTGTATAAACCTCTATATCTTTTAATGTTGTATGTTCATGAAGACCTGTTATTTCACATTGGCCGTATGTCTGATCACGGAATTGATGTTCATCCCTGTCGTACCAGGCTTCACCGTAATAATAGGTTGTCTCTAAAATATCGGCTCTGTCTTCAATAACAACACATCCTTGATCATAGAACGGATTGAATCCGAAATATTCTTTAAAAGTAAATCCCGGAAGACCGTCCACATAATAAAGTTTATTATCTTCGTAATCGAAGTAATGTGTAACCTGATCATCCGAAGGACCCCAGTCAAGAATTGCTATCTGAAGTTCTCCAAAATACGGACGTATCTGTGTCAAATAATATCCGCCTGTTTCCAGTGTATCGATAATTGCATCTTCATCTATGTCTTCGATATTAAGTTCTTCACCGTTTACACTGATGGAAACCTGGTAATAATAATCCTTTTTCTTATATTTAACTGCAAACTTTTCCTTCGTTCCGTCCCCGTCCAAATCTTCGGAATATTCTTTATTAAATTCCAGCTTCTTGGGATATTCCGACTTCGTTAATGCAGCCTCTGCTTCCTTAATGGCAGCAAGATTTTCTTTTTCAATATCGTTAATATCCTCTTCCGTAAGCTTTAATCCTTTGTTTTTGTACCAGGGCTTTCGTGTAAAGTATTTGTCAAGATACGAGTTCTCAAACTCCATTCCGTATCTTGCGAAAATTTCATTTCTTGCAAGCCACAGTTCCTTTTCGTTAAGGCTCATACAGTAATATTCCGGAATCGGTTTTTTATCCGAATTGGGGATAATATAATCATCCGCGCGCCTGCATACGGAAGGATCCTTAATATCCATTGAGTCAATCATGCTTTCCTTATAAATCAGCATATCAAAATACTCATTCGAAATATTTTCATCTTCAATATAACAGGGCACATCAGTTGGCTGAGTCATGTAATAAAACTTATCGTCCGAATATGCAATCAAAGTGTATCCTGAGTATCCCGGCAATACTTCATCAAGTATTTCAATACCGCACAGGAAGCCCAGTCCTTCTCCCATGTCATAGGAAGCTTTTTGGTAAAAACTTATATATGTGTCTCCCTCATCTACGTAATATTTACCGTACCATTCCTTCGGAACAGTCAATGTAATATTGGCAAATGACAATTCTTCATCAACGGGATCGGGTTCCTCCGTCGGTTCCGGACTCGGAGTTTCCTTAGATTCTTTATCTTTGTCCTTGTTCTTATCCTTGTCTTTATCTTTTTTCTTGTTCTTCTTTTTGTCTTTCTTCTTATCTTTGTCTTTCTTCTTATCCTTGTCTTTCTTTTCCTTGGCTTCAGATACTTCTTCCTCATCACTGAACAAAGTACATGAAGTAGTTGTTAATGTAACTCCCGTACATAAAAGAATTACCAAAAGAAGTGACATAAATCTTCTTATTGAGATACCTTTTTTCATCCTACTCATTTCCTCTTTTCAATAACTTTTTTATAAGGCTTAACCGCGCCTTCGTTCATGGCATTTTTGCCGATCTTTTTAAGTATTTTGGGATTGTTAACCAGTGCACCCACAGCATACATCTTTAGCAATGTTCCCTTTTTCTTTTGAGGGAAATCATATTGTCCGTGCTCTTTGTAGAATCTGTGGTCTGCTCTCATCAAGCCCTGCATCAGATAAATTAAATCTCTGAATATTTTCATTCCGCCGACTCCGTAAAAATTAGCCGGCTTATAGAATTCGTGCTTTAAAGCAAAATTAAGTTTCTTCGAAAGTGTATCAATCTCTGTATCCGGGTCAAATTCATCCGTTGCCACATATGCAAGGAAATTGCCTCCCACTTCGGCTCTTGCCTCAATAACCATTCTCAAGTTTTCTTCAACACTCAGATTACCCGAAATCAAATAACCGAAAGGCTTTCCCATTGTAACCGTTCGATGCCCGTTACAAAACTGTCTGTCATCATACATTTTGAACGTGGATCCCATGGAATGGTCTTTGATGCTAAATGCAAGAACAATTCCGTCACACTCCTGAATTTGGTTACGAAGCATACTCTGGAAGTCGTCCTTATAAACACATTCACCTGTCGACGCACAGTGAAAACAGCTTAAACATCCGCCTTTAATATTTGCTTTGCGAATATTAACGAATCTTGTTTTAATATTGCACATTCCCATTCTTATACTAAAACGCTCAATCATATCTTTAAGCTGGGAATCATCATCACGTAAATCAGCCACAATAGCAACAGTACGTATCGAATCCTTATCTGCTTTCTTTTCTGACTCCTGTGTCAGTTTTGTAACTTTAACATGATTGGCGATAGGGAGCGAAGGATGAGACGGCTCATATAATTTATTATCTATGTCAAGCATAAGCATTCTAAAGAAAACCAAAGCATCCTTTTGGCCTTTCTTAGTAAGAAGGTCATCCATATCGGCGCTAAATCCTTTAATATACTTAAGCCCCATATCTTTGACATTATCTTCAATAAATCTGTGAGCGGTTACGTCATAAAAATGCTTTGAAGTGGTAATCTGTGTTGCCACCTTGCCCTTCAAATCAACTTTATTCTCTTTTATTAATTCTATGAATCTGTGCAACTGGTATGGCACAAGAAATGTATAAACAGGATAAGAAAACAACAGCAAATCGGCTTTCTCTATTGCTGCCTTTGCTTCGCTAAAATCTTTTTCATACTTACGATATATCTGACCCACATGAAGGACTTCATATGAATGGTTATTAAAAACAGTCTGAAGGTAAAGAACAGTCTGGTACGTAATACTATATTCGCCTTTAGGACTTCCGTTAATTACTAAAATATTCATATGATCCCCTTTCATACAAGTAATAGTTAGCCATACATAGACAGTATACCATATTTAGTAATTATATTCTATAAATGAAAAAGGCACTATATAATAGTGCCTCCCATTAATATGTATTTATCATCTGAATCATCATTGTAGATTACTACCGCCTGGCCCGGAGTAACGGCCCGAACCGGTTCATCAAATGTAATATCAATCCGTTTATCTGTTCCGTCGTTTACTGTTCGGATGTTACACCACTGACCTTTGTGCGCATATCTTATTTTGGCAAATCCTCGAAACTCCGCATTTCCGTCTTCTTCCATTCCCATAAAATGAATGTCATTTGCAGATAGATTAATCGAAAATACATCTTCGTCCGAAATAACGACTTCATTACTTGCCGGGCGTATCTCCTTTACGAAAACTCTGTGTCCCGCAGCAATCTCAAGGCCTTTACGTTGGCCGATTGTATAATGAGTATATCCTTTGTGGGTTCCTATAATATTTCCCTGCTCATCCAGGAAATTGCCCCGGCCCGGGAGCTTGTTTTCATCAAAATTCCGACTAAGAAAAGCTGCATAGTCCTTATCCGGAATAAAGCATATATCCTGCGAATCCTTTTTGGCTGCAACCGGAAGATCCGCTTCCGTCGCCATATTCCGTACAGTTTCCTTATCATAATCCCCAAGTGGCATAATAGTTCTTTGGAGCATATCCTGCCCGAGACGATATAGCACATAAGTCTGATCCTTAGTTGCAGTAGCGGAATTTGCCACGCTGTATCTTCCGTCAGGCAGTTTAAGAATCTTGGCGTAGTGTCCGGTAGCAATATATTGTGCGCCTATACTGTCTGCCATCTCAAGCATCTTGGCCCACTTAATCAGTTCATTGCACCTGATGCAGGGATTCGGAGTTCTTCCCTCATAATATTCATTGCAGAAATAATCCATTATGCCTTGCTTAAAGACATCTCTTGCATCTATGACATGATGTTCTATGTTAAGCGCCTTGGCAACTTCTTTGGCATCGCTGACACCACCGTCATTAAATTCGCACATTACAATTGTGACGCCGATTACGGTATATCCTTTGTCCATAAGGAGCTTCGCCGTAACAGAAGAATCAACTCCGCCGGACAAACCCACAATCACTTTACTGCCTTCAGGTATATTTAAAGTCTCATTTTCAATTGAATTATTTATATTTATATCATGATTCATTATTAGTTACTTAGGGTTAAACGCGCTTCTTTGCAGGAATAATTGCATTCTCCGGGCATACCAGAATACACAGATGACAACCTACGCATTTCTTGGGATCCATGGTAATCTTGCCATTTTCATCGCATTTAATCGCCTGATGACCGCCGTCCATGCAGCTAATCTCGCATCTGCCGCAGCCGACACACTTGTCACGAAGGAAATGCGGATAGACAATTGTATCACGCTCAAGATTATCCGTGGACAAATATATACTTCCCAAGCCTTCGCCCACAAGTTCACTGACTGATTTGTATCCGCACTGATTAAGGTATAGTGCCAAACCTGATTTTAAATCATCGATAATCCTGTATCCGTATTTCATTACAGCCGTCGTAACCTGAAGGGATGTTGCCCCAAGAAGCATAAACTCAACTGCGTTTTTCCACGTCTCTATTCCGCCCATTCCCGAAATATGTGTACCTTTAAGTTTCTCATTCTTGCCAAGTTCGGCAATAAACCGCAGGGCTATAGGTCTTACCGCATTACCGCTGTAACCGCCGAATGCAGAAGCACCGTGTACGGCAGGTGACGCGACATGCGTATAAATATTTACATCTGTAACACTTTTGATTGTATTAATTGCCGCAATGCCGTCAGCTCCGCCTCTTATAGCCGCTTCTGCCGCAGGCGACATGTTATCAACATTTGGAGTCAGCTTGGCCAATACGGGGATGTTACAGCTTTGCTTAGCAATACGTGTATATTCTTCAACCAGTTCGGGAATCTGACCTATATCAGAACCTAATCCGTCTTCCTGCATATTGGGGCACGAAAAGTTAAGTTCGATGGCATCAGCGCCGTTCTCTTCGCACTTCTTAGCCAAATATCCCCATTCTTCTTTGGTCTGACCCATAATCGATGCCAGTATAAATTTCGTAGGGTACTTTTCTTTAAGACGCCTGAAGATCTCCATATTTTCTTCAACGCTGTGATCCGAAAGCTGTTCTATATTTTTGAATCCGACAAATCCGCCATCATCTCCCTTAATTGCCGAAAATCTGGGGGACGCTTCATGTATATCAAAATTGCATATGGTTTTAAAAGATATACCTGCCCAGCCCGCTTCAAATGCTCTCGCACACATATCATAGGTGCTTGCAACTACGGAAGAAGAAAGTAAAAACGGATTTTCCAAGGGAATTCCGCAGAAATCTGTTTTCAAAACATCATAATCTATCCTGTCAACTTCATGATCTTCCTTTTTAATTTCATAAAGTTGGTTCATTACATCTTTGATCGGAACCTTAGAATTTTTGACACATCCTTTTTCGCAATCGGCATCGCAGTCAGCACATGGATTAATCTCCGGGAGTTCCATTGCCGCAACTTCCGAATTATCAAACCATATAGATCGTATATTTTTGCCCGGATCCATATTTTTAGTACATGACGCTGTGCATTTTGGATTATTACACAAATTACAATTAATTAATTCTTTTTTTGAAATACCTTCGCCTCTTATCATATTTTTCCCAGCCTTCTTAATTCTTACTGCTTAGCTATTGTTTTCCGAATCATAATAAGCTTCAAGTTCATCACGACAGCTAAGGAAAATCGGTACAAGTTTGGCATCGAAATGTGTGCCTGCATCTTCCGTAATAATCGAAAAAGCCTTATCATACGAAAAAGCATCTTTGTAGCAACGTTTCGAAACAAGTGCATCAAATACATCCGCTAGCGCCATTATACGAGCCTCAATCGGAATTTCCTCTCCAACCAATCCCAACGGGTATCCCTTGCCGTTAACTTTTTCATGATGATAATTGGCTACATTAAATGCCACCTTAACGAACTCGGATTCTTCAACTCCCGATAGTATTTCCGTTACCATCTTTCCACCTATTTCAGAGTGTTTCTTCATCTTTTCATACTCTTCATCGGTGAACTTGCCCTGCTTACGAAGAACAGCATCATCAACACCAATCTTACCAAGGTCATGCATAGGAGCACTTCTTATAACAAGATTCAAAAAATGTCTGTTATAACCCATATCGGCATTTACCAATTTGTCAGCAAAAATTCTGACAACCTCACTTGTTCTTTTAATATGACCTCCGGTACTTAAATCACGAGATTCAACCATCTGAGCCATTCCAAGAATAGTTCTCTGTTGAATAGTTCTTATTTTTTCCGTCTTCGCCCAAACCTCTTTTTCGAGCTGTTCATTGTATTTTTCTCTAAGCTCCAGCATAGTGACATGTTCTGTAATATCACGAATTTCAAGAATTGCACCCACGCATCTCTTCATATGGTCAACAAGCGAATGGATTTCTGTTTTATAGGTTTTATCATTAATCTTAAAATTGGTACCTTCAACATGACATTGGCCTTTAACATTCATGCTTTCATCAAGGAAAATTTCCACTTCCTTTATTATTGGTTCAAAGCTAAGCGGATATGAATAAAGCGCTTTACCAAACTCTGCTTTTTTGAGGAACTCAAACAAATTCATTGCATAATCGTTAGCTCCCATAAAATGAAGTTTGCGGTCATAAGCAATAAAACCGGCTCTGTTAAGCTGGTCGCGAATCACATCATCATTATCAACAATATCGTACATATCCGACTTATAAATGGGGAAAATCGCACCAATAAACAAAACAATATAAATTATCGGAGTAAAATCTCTGTTTCCGCCCAGAGCGCTTTGAATAAGATATGAAGCCGATGCTATTGCCAGAAAAAATATCAAAACCGCAACAACGGTTTTCGCGACATTCTTCCTAATAACAAAAGTAAATACAGCAACTGCGATAGAGGCCACGAAATAGAAGCATATCGTCAACGGATGCATAAAATGCAGTGGCCCATACTCTCTGTACATACTGCCTATTCCGTCAATGTTGACATACTTTATATTTTTGTAAAAGATTTCGGAATATCCGATGGTACATACCAGGAAGAACTCTATCGTTTGAATGAATACAAAAATAGACAAAAACAGCTTACGAATATGGAAATGACATACTTCGCAAACTGTAAAAAAATACAGCATTGGTAAGAAACATGCTCCCAAATATACTATTTTCTTGGAAATAATTGCGCCCGAAATATCGGTTGAAAGCGCAAGAGACAGATAACCGAAATTGATTGCCACAAGCAGCAAAAACATGATGTTCTGAACAACACTTCTTCTGACATCGATAAGATAATACCAGATACATAATACAATTGATGCTATGCAGCAAGATAAATAAATAGCAATCATGAGCCAATCCTTCACACATTCATGTGTTTTGATTAATATAAAATGTCCGTTACTATTATATCATAACTTCATGCGGCACGGACCCGTATTATTCAGAGTATCGCATCTAAAAATCCGTTAATTCCTTCTTCCAAATCCTTATAGGTTAATTCAAAATTGTCCGTATACCAGGGATCTGCAACTGCACGTGGTCTGTCCGTATAATCCATAATTAAATGTATCTTATTCTCGAAATCATTAGGCCACATTCGCTGCATATTGCGAAGGTTCTCATTATCCATTCCAATTAGATAATCGAATCTGTCATAATCCGCCTCAACATATCTTCTGGCGCAATGGCCGTTAGGCCTCATCCCATGCTTAGCCAGTTCCCGTACCGCCGGCGGATACATGGGATTCCCGATTTCTTCATAACTGGTCGCCGCAGAATCCACTTCAAACATATCCTGAATTCCGCGCCTTCCTATTTCGTTTAAAAACATTATTTCCGCCATCGCCGAGCGGCAGATGTTGCCGTGGCATATAAAAAGTACTCGAATCATCGTCAAAATTTCCTCTATTTCCTTGTTTTTCGGGAATTTACAACTCCTTTACAACAGATGAAAAAATACATAAAATGGCGTATTCTGTCATAATCTTGCATAAAAGTGTCAGCAAAAGTTGTAAAAAAAGTTGTAAATCTGATTCCCGTACAACTCATTATATTTATTTACTCATTTACGACAAGCCTATCCATTTCTTCCTTGGCATCATCAAAGGAAAGATGTGTATAAGTGTTAAGCGTAACACCTATATCAGCATGACCCATAATATACTGCAAAGTCTTCGGATTCATTCCGGCTTTTGCCATATTAGAACAAAATGTATGCCTGCATACATGGGGCGTTATTTTAGGAAGTTCATCCTTATATATACTGTTAAACTTCTCTAAAGCATGCTGAAAATACTTTTCCCAATGAAGAGCTACCATAGGATTATTATCTTTATCCAGGTATAAGAAACCTGCATATCCGTCTATAATAGGCTCAACTTTATAATGTGGACGATTAGCAATTATTCTTCTAAAGCATTCTGCAACTTCCTCTGTCATAGGTACCTGTCTGGTTCCGCATGCAGTCTTGGTATCTTCAATGATATATTCCATATCACGTTTTCTCTGTAACTGATGCGTAACATTGATTTTCATATTTTCAAAATCAATATCCGAAATAGTAAGCCCAACAAATTCTGAAATACGAAGCCCTGTATTAAACAAAATGAACATTCCCTCGTAATATCTGCAATAGTGCGGATCTTCCTTAACAAAATTGAGGAATCTGCGCTCATCTGCTCTTGATACAGCTTCTCTGGTAACAGAATCATTAACTACAACAGTTGCAAGCTGAAACTCAAAAGGATTTTTTCGAATCAAGTCATCTTTAACTGCCATTTGGAATGCCGGCCTTACAACACCTCTTACCGTATGGATGGTGCTATACCCTCTTCCATCGTCCTGAAGCTTAATAAGCCATCCCTTTGCATCCGATTCCTTAACCTTATCAATTCTCTTTTTGCCAAATGCTTCTTTTTTTATAATGTTGACAACAAATTTGTAATTAGCTTCAGTATTATGCCTTACTCCGGTTTTCAAGGAAAGATACTTTTCTACAAGTTCAAGCACCGTCATATTTGCTCCATCGGAAACCAATCCGTTAAATAGATTCTGTTCC
>JAZUIS010000015.1:0-2349 GCA_045642345.1 Lachnospiraceae bacterium | reverse complement strand
CCTAAGAGGAATATGTGAATCATCAGATAGCAACTGCGCTAGCATATTATATTCGCCATCCTTGTTCTTTAGCTTTAAGTTTTTCTCAAAGGTTTCCTCTTTTAGAACTATTCCCCTGGATCCATAATATCCAAACAACTTTTTAAAGCTTAATTCCTGATACTTTGCAGGTAAAGTCTCTATAGTTTCAACTCTACCATCAAGTATCTTGAATAGCTGTATCTCCCTTTTGGGATATTTTTTTATATTATTTTTTGAAGATCCAATCCGAATAAATCGTGTTTCTCTAAATGCTGTCGGTATCTCTTCTGCCGGCGGAATTAATAACACAACAACTCTTTTACCATTTATTTCTATTTCTTCAAAAGAAAAATTAATACTTGGCGAGAGATTACGTGCAAGATAATTCTGATATGGTTCCTTATTGTAATCACAATACTGGTTAAATTTAGTCCCGACTATTTCGTGGGTTTCATCATTCACACCCCAAACAAAATATCCCCTTTCTTGATAATGAAATGCAGCTGCATTTGATATCGCAGAAATATATTCACCTAATTCTTCAGCCTGAAACCAATTTTCCTTAAACTCAAACCATTCTTGTTCGTCATCATATGCACATAATTCTAATACTTTATCTACGAGACTCACAAATCCACCCTCTTTTTTACCAACTTATTTACCAACCACAGTTAGTATATCACATTGGTAAATAGAAGTGTATACCTTTCTACATTTTAAGTTGATTCCAAAATATACTGATCGTAATGCGAACTATTTCCTTCAATTAAGCTGATTATTCGATATAGTCCAATAGAGTGTGAAGTATTTCCAATAATTGCTTCTGTTTAATATACTCTATTCTAGTATCCCCATTTAACATAATGTCATCAGCCATTTGTATTTCTTTAATAGCCATATCCCAATCGTAATCTGTTATTGACGGCTCCTTTTGTCCGGAACCAATCGGTGTCTGTTGTCCGTAAATTATCGGTTTGTATGCCGACTCCGTTTCCGAAATCGGCATAGCTCTTATTATAAGAATTCACCATCGAGTACCATCTGAACTGCATGGTCATCAATTAAGCGCAGTTTATTCTGACTGCCATATATGAGTACACTTGTGCAGACCTTATCAATAACCCTTGGAATGCCGCCGCTGTACTCAAATACCTTTTGTATTGCTTTATCTGTAAAGATTTCACCGGTAGCACCGGACATCTTTAACTGATGGCGAATGTAGTCGCCGGTTCTTGATGCATCATAATGATTGAGCCTGCACTGTATATCAATCCGCTGGCGGATAGCAGTGCACTTTTGCATCTGAAGCTTATTCCAAAGTTCCGGCTGCCCTGCAAGAATTAACGATATAGGACTTACGGAATCGAATTTCATGTTCAGAAGAAAGCGTATTTCTTCCAACATTTCATAGCTTAGAAGATGGCTTTCATCCACAACACAAACGGTGCTGATGCCATCTACAGCCTGTTTTATTGATAACTGTTCGTGAAGCTGTCGTTTGGCTGTTGATCTGTTCCACGATGATGAAATACCCATCTGTTCAAGTAACAAATGATAGTAACTGCTTGGTGTAAGTTTTGAATCCGACACATAAAGCATTTGGTATTTTCTTGGATCAAGTGATTCGGACAAGCGCCGGAGTATCGTTGATTTTCCGGTTCCGCATTCACCGGTCAGTGTTGCAAACAGGTGCCGCTCTGCCACGAAATGCAGTCTGTTTTCAACTTCAGACAGTTCCGGTGGCATATAAAGTTTATCTATTGAGGTGCCTTTAACAAAAGGTGTTGATGTAAGTTCATAAAAGCCTTCGTACATTAATCTTCACCTTCTTTCAAGTCGGTGAATGAGATTGCTGTATGACGTACCTTTTCGCGTTCATCATTCTTGACCTTTGCGGCCGCAAGCAGTCTTGATGATGTAGGCTCGGTTTTTTCAAAGTGTTCCGGAAGCTTCGGCCTTGCTGCAGAACGCGACATTATAACAAGCGGTTTAGCCTGACAAGGCTTAAAGCCCTCACACTCAATACTTAATACGGAAATATCGGCAGGATCATAAACTACGTCGACAGTGCGATAAATCATTGAAAGTCCTAATTCGACTTCATATTTCATTCCGTTAAAGCTGATACAGCCGCCTTTATCGACTTTACGCTGTTCGCAGGTAAGAAAGGCACTGGCAAGGGTATCTGCAGGAAGAAAGCGAATATCGTGATTATCAAGCTCATAACACTCATGCGGTGTCTTTCCGTTAAGAGAACTGTGCGGAACATTCAAGTAACATTCATCCATCCAGACGTTATAGAGCCTGTTAAGCTCATCAAGTGATTTC